>NZ_LZKY01000214.1:0-26288 GCF_001673055.1 Mycobacterium sp. 1245801.1 | reverse complement strand
TGCAGCCCGGTGTCGACGTGCAGCCTCCCGTCGACACCGGGGAGGCCTACGGGCTGAGCCCGGCCAGCCTCACCGTCCCGACCGGCTTGCCCTGCTGCAGGATCGCGGCGGCGGCCGACCAGCGCGCCAAGAGGGTCTGCAGGTCGGTCCGGCCCGCGCCCTCGGCCAGCGAGAACGACATGAACATGGCGTAACGCTGTGGGGGCGTGTCGATTCCACCCTGGTGCGGCTGACCGTAGAAGGGGTAGCTGCGGCGCAGATCGACGGTGTCGTCGTCGTCACCACGCTGTCCCGCCGCCATGGCGTGGCCGGCGAAGCCGCCACCCATGGCACCGATGGCGGCACCGCCGAGCCCGGCCAGCATGGCGCCGCCGAGCGCGCGCCGGCGCGATACCGTGGCGGAGTCCGCCGGTGCCCCAGCGTCGTTCGTGGCGCCGTCGGAGGGTGGGGAGATGTCGTCGGTCACGATCAACCGGCCGTAACGACTTTTTGGGCGACGGTCGACAGGCTCTGGTGCAGCGGCTGGATCACCGCGGTCAGCTTCGGCGCGTCGCTGGCCTTCAGCGCCGCGGTGTAGGTCTTGTAGCCGCCGAGCGCGGTCGAGTCGCGATACCCGTCCAAGGTGGTCAGCACGCTGTGGAACTGCTGATCGATCTGGCGGACCAGGTTGGCATCGATCTTTTCCAGGCCCGGCCGTAGTGAGGCGTAGGCCTGCTGCGCGCCTTCGACGTTGCCCGAAAAGTCCACCAGGTCAATGTGACTGAAAGCTTCTTCCTCGCCGGTGATCTTGGTGTTCTGGATCTCTTCGATCAGGTCGCTGGCGCCGTTGGCCAGGTCCTCGGGCTTGTACTGCAGGGTCGCGACGATGCCGTTCAATTTACCGACATTGCCCACCATTTCGGTGCTGAGCGCCTTGGTCCCGGGGGTGATCGCGCCGCCCTGCCACAGATCGCGCTCGATGGCGTGGAAGCCCTTCCAGCCAACCTTGGCATCGACCGGTGTCGACTCACGCATGTCGATCAGGTAGTCCAGGCTGCCGGCATTGTCGCCGACGGCGAACCCCGGCAGGACGAAGCCCTCCACGGTGGACTCCGAACGCTCCCAGAACAAGCGGGCTTTGGCGTAGGCCGCCTTCGCGGCCTCGACGTTGCCCGACTGCACGGCGGCATCGAGTGCCTTCACGCCGTCGTTGAGCTGTCCGATCTGGTTGACGATGTAGGTGGCGTAGTCCTTGGTGCCCTGGCCGAGGATGCTCGCCACGGTGCCCGTGGGTGTCGCGGGCGCATTACCGGTGACCGTCAGGGTCTGGTATTCGGTGCTGGCGCCCGGACAGTAGAGCTGGTAGGCGCCCCCGTCCAGCGAAACCGTGAACGACACCGGGTCCAGGCCCGGGGCGAGGTTCTCCTTCTCGCCGACAATCCGCTGGTCCCTGAGCAATTCGACCTCGTTGATGCCGGGCGCATTGGTGTTGGCGACCGTGAAGGTCACCGGCCCGGCGGGCACGCTGGTGGTGTCCAGGGCGCAGCCGTCCTTGCCGCCGTCGTTGGCCATGGTGACCTTCACCGCGTTGGTACCGCCCGGTTTCGGCGGCTGGGCGTGGGTCGCGGTGTCACCCGAGTGGCTGCATGCGGTCGCGGACAACGCCGTCGTCGTGGCGAGAACCATTGCAGTCAACAGGAATTCACGAGACCGGCACGCTGCCAGGGCGATGCGACTCACCTTCAATGGATTTCCTCTCATCGGTCTGCCTGCGGTCCGCGCGCACCGAGGCTATCGCTGACAGCGCGCAAGCTAAGGCAAAACCCGCTATTACCAACGGCAACCAGACATTCCACAGCTGCCGCTCCCCGCGATTGTGGTCGCTCGCGACGATCTCGGCCGCCGTCGAGTGGTCATCGGCAGCGGAGGTGGACCAGTCCGTCGTCAGCCCGCCGAGACTAACGGTCTTGGCCCCGGTCAGCCCACCGCCGGTCAAGATCGCGGTGCGGTTGCTCGTCGCGTGCGCGCTCACCACGCAATCACCCCGCGCGAGCACGGTGTACTCGGTGGTCGTCGACCATTGACCCTGAAACGGCCCCGGAGTGCGGCCGGCCGCGAGACCGACCGGCAGCCGGCCCCCCGTCATGCTCAGCAACTGGTTCAGCGAGACCTCCGGCGCACCGTCGGCCCCGGCCGCCTCGGAAGCCTGCCACACCTGCACGGGCAAGCCGTCCACCGTTTGATCGTCGCCCGGGATCAGCACGATGCTGTGGGCGGTCGAGCTGCCCTGGGGGACGACGGTCAGCTCGCGCCCGTGCGGCCCGGTCGCCATCGACACCACGGCGGTGTGGCCCGCGCGGTCGGTGACGGTGCGCGCCCGCAGGCCCGCGGACGGGCCGGCGGCGGGCGTCGTGATCGCCAGCCCCGCCCCGACGAAGATCAGCGCCGCCGACGTCGCCGCCAGCAGCCGGCTGCGGGTTCGCGGCGCGGCGGCGAGCCGGGCGGGCCACAGGAAGATGACAAGCACCGGCACGGCGTAGAGCAGCCAGCCCACCACCTCGACCAGCCGAGGGTCGGCGGGGATGCCGAACACCCCGGTCGTCACGGCGCCCAGCACCGAGTTGGCGGGTATCCAGCCGGACAGATCGAGCACCTGCTGCTGGCCGATGCTCACCCACCCCGCCTCGTGCGCGGTGCGCAGCGCACCCAGCACCAGCCCGGCGGCGATCAGCACCAGGAACACCCCGGTGACCCGGAAGAACCGGCCGAGGTTGATCCGCAGGCCGCCGTAGTACAGGGCCACCCCGAGCCCGACCGAGGTCGCGATGCCGACCGCGCCGCCCAGCACGGCGAACCACCGGTTGCCGTGTGACGTCTCGGCGGCCGCCAGCAAGAACACCGAGGTCTCGAAGCCCTCCTTGAGGACGGCGAGGAACGCCATGGCCGCCAGCGCGAACGCGCCGCCGCGGTTGACCGCCTGACGGGCCTCGCGCTCGAGTTCCCCCTTGAGCTGCGCGGCGTTGCCGTTCATCCAGATGATCATCGACGTCACGAACACCACCGCGATGGCGTTGATGACGGTCTCCATCATCTCCTGCTGTACCTGCGGCAGGCTGGCGGCGAACAGGTCGAGGCCCACCCCGACGCCGACGCTGAGCAGCACGGCCAGGCCGACGCCGACAAACATCGGGCGGACCGTCTGGCCATTCCGCTTGAGGAACGCACCGACGATGCTCACGATGAGCGACGCCTCTAGGCCTTCGCGAAGACCGATGAGAAACGTGCCGATGAATACGCCGAATACGCCCTGCATACGCCCAATTTCTGTCCCGCCGATCGGGACTTTCGGCTTAGCGTAGCCTAACTAAGCGCTGGCTATTCGCCCTGGTCCGCCGCCCGCGGGGTCAGGAAGCCGGCGCGGTCACGAAGTCGATGAGTTCTTCGACCCGACTGATCAACGCCGGTTCCAGATCGTTCCAGTCGCGCACCCGTGAGCGGATGTGGCGCCAAGCCCTGGCGATGTCCGCCTGATCGCGGTGCGGCAGATCCAGGGCCTCGCATACCCCGTGTTTCCATTCGACATTTCGTGGCACCTTCGGCCAGGCCTCCAGGCCCAGCCGCTGCGGCTTGACGGCCTGCCAGATGTCGACGTAGGGATGGCCGACGACCAGCGTGTCGGCACCACCCGGGCCGCGCCGCACGGCATCGGCGATCCGCGCCTCCTTCGAACCCGTGACGAGGTGGTCGATGAGCACCCCGAGCCGGCGCCCGGGGCCCGGGGCGAACTCGGCGACGATGTCCACCAGGTCGTCGACGCCGCCCAGTTGCTCTACGACGACACCTTCGATCCGCAGGTCCTCGCCCCATACCTGGGCGATCAGCTCGGCGTCGTGCCGACCCTCGACGTAGATCCGGCTGGCACGGGCGACCCGGGCGCGAACACCCGACACGGCGACCGAACCGGATGCGGTCCTGTTCACGGCGGTCGGGGCGGGCCGGCGCGGCGCGGTGAGGATGACGGGACGACCCTCCAGCAAATAGCCTGGGCCCAAAGGAAATCCGCGCACGTGACCGCGTCGGTCTTCCAGGTCCACCCGACCATATTCGACGCGCACCACCGCGCCGACATATCCGGTTTGCACGTCCTCGACCACCAGGCCAAGTTCGGCCGGATGTTCCGTCGAGCGGGGCTTGCGTCGTCCTGCGGCCAGTACATCGGTTCCATAGCGATCCACCACGCCGGCAATACTAGAAAGCCTTGCGGCCAAACGTCGTTACGGCGCGCCATGGCCGGCGAATCGCCACCGGGACCACTCCCCGTGCGCCGCATCGCCGGCCGTAAAAAATGCGTTTAACTGTGTGGCGTTACTCAGCAGATGACGTCACCGGTGGTACGTTGCTAGCTATGGCAAGCACTGCCGCTTACGCAAGCCGCGGCGGTTAGCGAGGTGGACGCATGGACCTGTCGCACTGGGTGACAAGCATTGTGGCTTTCGTGCGCGCCGGCTACCCCTCCGGCATGCCGGTCACCGGGTACGTGCCGCTGGTGGCGTTGACGCGCCGCCGGCTCTGCGACGACGACATCACCGTCATCGCAAGGGATCTCATCGCGCGTCGCCTCTGGCCGATCAGTTCCATCGATATCGGTGTGGAGGTCACCCGGATCACCAACCAGCTGCCCTCCCTCGACGACGTCTCGCGGGTGCAGCGTCGCGTTCATGCGCTCCGCTGCCCGCGCGGATAAGCGGCACGAACGGTCGACGCCGTCACGGTGATTTGTGCACCGGGGCGCCGCAGGCCTTCAAATAGTCGGCGTAGTTCCAGGTTTGCAGAAACTGTTGGCCCGCTTGCAATCCTCGGGCATAGAGCGCTTCACGTTGCGCGGTGGTGATGTTGAAGTCGATCGGGCTGACCTCGTCGGCGGGCACAAAGATGGTGCGCCGCACGGTGCACGGGTCATCGATGTAAGCGTTGTCTTGATTGCTCACCAGGGTCTCTATCGCCGCAAGTCCCAACGACACCGGGCCATGCACGGGATGGGTGGGCGGGATGCCGGGACGCGCCGACAACCGAATCCCGAACGTGGGCCATCGCGGTTGCGCATCGGGCCGGTCGAACAGCTCGACCGGAAAGTCCGACAACAACCCACCGTCCACCCACGTCGCGCCGCCGACCCGAACGGGCTCGAACACATAGGGAATGGCCGACGACGCGTGCACCGCGCGCGCCACCGGGAAGGCGTCGGGGTCGATGCCATAGGAGCCGAGGTCCCAAGGGATTCGAACCAGGCGGCGCCGCGACAGGTCGCTGGCGGTGACGACGAGCGACCAGGCGAACTGGGTGGGCTCTTCGCCCGTGCGCAGATCGCCGAACGTCCGCACGCCCAGATCGCGGAGCAGGCTGGCGAGCAACTGTTCGAGATATGCCCCGCGATAGACACCGTCGGAGGTCAACAACGACAGTCCCCCGCCGATCAGCGGTATCCGCCCGATCCAGTTGCGGTCGAGGAACTTCCGGTAGTCGATGGTGCGCATCACCTCGGCCAGCCGGCTCAACGGCTCGCCGGCCACCTGCAGGGCGGCGACCAGCGAGGCGACGATCGCACCGGCGCTGCTTCCCGCGACGCGCGGGAATCGGTAGCCGGCCTGGGCGAGCGCATCCACCGCGCCGACCAGTCCGATACCCCGGACGCCACCGCCCTCGCACACCAAGTCGGCACGGTTTGTGGTCACCGCAGCCCCCCGTCCGGATCGTTCAGCAAATTCGGCGGCCATCGACGCCGAAGAAGTGCAGGTGCCCGGGTACCGGGTGCAGGCGCACCCGGCTGCCCTTCTGCGGAGGGTTTCGCCCGTCGGCCCGCGCGACGATGGGCGCGTCGATCACCTTGCCCGAACCGGTGATTCGCCCATACAGGTAGGCGTCCGCCCCAAGCTCCTCCACCACGTCCACCTCCATCTCGACGCCGAGACCACCCAGCTCGAAATGTTCGGGACGGACCCCCACGACTACCTCACCCGCGCCGCCGGTGACCTCGCGGGGCAATGCTATCGGCCAATCACCCAGCGACACAGCCGAATCCACGACAGGGAGGGTAAACAGGTTCATCGCCGGGGATCCGATGAAACCCGCCACGAAGACGTTGTCCGGGTTTCGGTAGAGCTCGCGAGGCGGTGCGAACTGCTGCAGCACGCCGTCGCGCAGGACGGCGACGCGGTCGCCCATCGTCATGGCCTCGACCTGGTCGTGGGTGACGTAGACGGTGGTGGTGCCCAGCCGCCGTTGCAGCGCGGCGATCTGGTTACGGGTCTGCACCCTTAGTTTGGCGTCGAGGTTCGACAGCGGCTCGTCCATCAGGAACACGTGCGGCCGGCGCACGATCGCCCGCCCCATCGCCACGCGTTGGCGTTGTCCGCCGGACAGGTCTTTCGGCTTTCGGTCGAGATAGGGTTGCAGGTCAAGCAGTTTCGCCGCGTCCAGCACCCGCTCGCGGATCTGGGCCTTCGGCGTCCTGGCGATCTTCATGGCGAATCCCATGTTCTGGGCCACCGTCATGTGCGGGTAGAGCGCATAGTTCTGAAAGACCATCGCAACGTCGCGATCCTTGGGATCGACGTTGGTGACGTCGCGGTCGCCGATCCGGATGTGGCCGGAGTCGACGGCTTCCAGGCCGGCCACCATCCGCAGCGAGGTGGTCTTGCCGCATCCCGACGGCCCCACCAGAACGACGAACTCGCCGTCGGCGACAGTTAAGTCCAGGTTGTCCAGGGCGGGGCGATCCGCTCCGGGGTAGCGACGGGTTGCCTGCTCGAAAGTCACCGAGGCCATGGTCAACCGCCCATCCCGGTGACGGCGATCCCGCGGACGAACGAGCGTTGCGCGATCGCGTAGATGATGACCAGAGGCAGCATGATGAGCATCGAGGTTGCCATCAAAACCGGCCATCGGGCAACATATTCGCCCTTCATCCGGACCAGGCCCAGTGTCAGGGTGGCCAGGCTGTTGCGCTGGATCATCAGCAGCGGCCACAAGAAATCATTCCAGACATTGACCCAGGTGAGCACCGCGAGCACCATCACGGCCGGCCTCGCGTGGGGCAGCAGGATTCGCCAATACACCTGCCACGGTGAACAACCGTCGAGTATCGCGGCCTCCTCGAGATCGGTGGGCAGGGTGCGGAAGAACTGCCGCATCAGGTACGTACCGAATGCGCTGCCGAAGAACCCCGGCACGATCATCGCCCATGGGGTGTCGACCCAGCCCAGGGTTCGCATCACCAGGAATTGCGGGATCACCGTGACCGTCAGGGGCACCATCAAGGTGCCGAGATACACGACGAACAGCGCGTCGCGGCCACGGAAATCCAGTCGCGCGAAGGCATATCCGGCCAGCGAGCAGAAGAAAACATGGCCGGCGGTGACGCAGCCCGCGTACAGCACGGTGTTGAAAAACATTCGCCCGAACGGCATCAGCGCGAACACCTCGGTGTAGTTCGACCACCGCGGGTGTGCGGGCAACAGCGTGGGTTCGCTGACCTCGCCTTCGGTTTTCAGCGAACCCGACACCGCCCACGCGATCGGAAACAGGGCGCACCAGGCGACGGCGAGCAGCGCGCCATAGACGACGGCGCCGCGCAAGACGGTGCGCTTGAGGACACCCTCACTTAAGCCCACGCGAATTCTCCAAAGATCGTCGATGGCTGACTCGCAACTGCACGACGGTCAGCACCAGCAAGACCGCGAACATCACCCACGCCAGCGCGGAGGCATATCCGAATTCGAGGAACGAGAACGCGTGCTGGAACAGCATGATGCCCAGGACGTAGGTCGCCGATTCCGGCCCGCCAGTGGGGCCGGTGAGCACGTAGACCATGTCGAACGCCTGGAATGCGTGGATGACCGAGATGATGACGACAAACGATATCGACCCCCGGATCAACGGCACGGTGATGGAGACGAATTGCCTTATCTCACTGGCACCGTCGATCTTGGCGGCCTCATAGACCGTACCCGGAACGCCTTGCATCGCGGCCAGCAGCACGACGGCGGCGAAGGGCACGCTGCGCCAGACGCTGACGATGCACAGTGAGGCCATCGCCCAGCGCGGCTCGACCAACCATGGGACCGGCCCGAGTCCGATCCAGCCGAGCATGATGTTGAGCAAGCCGTTGTCGGTGTTGAACACGAACTGCCACACCACCGCCATCACGACCGATGAGATCGCCAACGGCAGAAAGACGATCGTCCGGAAGACGCCGATGCCCCTGACCTTCCGGTTCAGCACCCCGGCGACGGCCAGGCTGATCAGGACCGTCGGCACGACCGTTCCGACGGTGAAGATCACGGTGTTGCGGATCGCGATCAAGAAGAGCGGATCCGCGGTGAATAAGTCGCCGAAGTTCTTCAGACCCACGAATTGTGGCGGGGTGAACACGTCCCATCGCTGGAAGCTCATGTAGAGCGAGAAACCCAGCGGGAACAGCATGAACACCGCGACCGCCACCATGTTGGGTGCGACGAACAACCGGCCCGCCCATGCGTGTCGGCGCCACGGGCTCGGGTTCTGCGGTGGCTTCGGCCTCGCCTTGCCCGCCGGGGCGGCCGCGCCGGTCGCGTCCATCGCGGTCATGGGCTGCGCAACACCTCGTCGACGGAGCGGGACAATCCGCTCAATGACGTCGCCGGCTGGCGGCCTCGCAGCACGGGACCAAAGTTGCGGTCCATCAAGGCATTGACCTTCTCCCAAGCCGGCGTGATGGGCAGCCCCTCCGAAAAAGCCGGGCCTTCGGTGAGCACACTCAGATTGCCCAACCGTCGATGGGCCTTGGCGAATCCCTGCGATCGCAGCGCTGAGCGCAGCACGGGAACAAACAGACAGGATTCACCGATCAGCGCCTGGCCAACGGGCCCCGTCGCGAACTTCACGAACTCCCATGCCTGCTCCTTGCGCGGGCTGCTGGCCGAGATGGCCAATCCGGTGGCGCCGATATCTGAACATGCGGCATGCCCCTTTCCCAGCGCCGGGCCGACCGGCAACGGGGCGACGTCGAAATCCAGGCCCTCGGCGCGGATGTAGGTCTGGTAGCGCCAGTGGCCACCGAGCGCGATCGCCGCCCGGCCCACGGCGAACAAGTTGGGCGTCGACATCGACTGCGTCTCCGATGCGTTGGGCGCCACCCGGTATTTGTTGGCCAGATCGGCGTAGAACTGCACAGCTTCGTGAAACGCCGCATTGTCGAAGTTGAAGTGGGTCGGATTCGACCGCGGGTCTGACCACGCCACACCGTTGTTCATCGCGAACAGCCCGGCCGAGTGGTAGGCACCCCAGGTGTTGACGAAGCCGTACTGCGCGGCCCGGCCGGATGCATCGCGCTTGGTCAGGGCGCGCGTGGTGTCCAGGAATTCGGTGAAATCCCAGGGCTGTTCCCACGTCTTGGGGGGCTCCGGCACGCCGGCTTCGGCGAAGAGCCGTTTGTTGTAGAACAGGTAGTTGCCCGACCACTGTTCGGGAAGTGCGTACTGTTTTCCGTTGAATGTGAAGGTTTCGTACAACTCCGGGATGCTGTCCGCCTTGAGCTGGTCGGCAAAGGGTTTGTCGCGCGCCAGCAGCGTGTTCATGTCCAGTAGCACACCGCGGTCGGCGAGTTCGGCGTAAGACAGTTCCCAGGTCATCAGCACATCGGGGCATTTGCCGCCGACACAGAATGTCGAAAGCTGTTGCATGACACCGGGTCCGGACAGCACGGGCCGCACCTTGATATCGGGGTGGCGGCGCGCGAACTCGTCGACGATGCGCATCCTGGCGTCACGCTCGTCCGGGTTGGCCGCGAAGAAGAAGGTGAGCGCGTCGTCCTCCGGAGCACACCCCGCCGACCACGGCGCCAGCGCCGCCGCGGAAAGCGCGCCGGCGCCCCGGAGCAGCTCACGCCGTCCGAACGGCTTATCGAGCATGGCCCTCCCGGTCTTGCCCCGCGGCCGCCTTTGCGGCCGACTGTGTCTGACGTCCTTGGTACCCGATGTGGTTGTGAGGTTCCTGGACCGGCCACCGGGGCAGCGTCAGCGTCGCCCGGCGGATTCGCTCGGCATCGCCGGTGATGTCGATCGTATGGATGCGACCGTCGGCGCCGATGCCGATCACCAGCAGGACCTGAGCGCGACCGCGAGCGGCTAACACGATGCCCGGCGCCCCGTCGATGAGCATGACAGCACCGGCGCGCGCCCGCGCAGCGAACCGCCGAGTCTCCCCGGCGACCTCGTCGGCACCGCGGACCGTAGTGGGCACGTCGGCCGGGACCAGGGCCGGATCGACCGTGCGCACCACGTATGGAGCCAGCAGCTCGAGCAGGCCGGCGATGTCACCACCGCGCGAGGCCGCCAGAAACGCCTCGACCACCTTCAGGTGGTCGCCCGTGCGGCGGGGGCGATCGGCCGGATCGGCGTGCAGTCGCCCGCGGGCCCTGCTGGCCAGCTTCTTCGTGGCGTCCGGCGACCGATTCATCACCGCGGCGATCTGCTCGAAAGGCATGGCGAAGACGTCGTGCAGCACGAACGCCACCCGCTGCGCCGGGGAAAGCCGGTCGAGCACGACGAGCAGCGCGCCGCTCACCGACTCCGCGAGCAGCGCGTCCTCGTCGGCCGGCGCCGACGCCGCCCGCACCAGCCGGTCCAATTCGTCGGTTTCGGCCAGCGGTTGCTCGGCGCGGCGCTTGCGCAGCCGAAGTTGGTCGAACGCCTCGCGCGCGGTGATCGTCGTGAACCAGCCGGTGAGGTTGTCGACACCGCCGAAGTCCGCGCGGCTGGCCTTGAGCCACGCCGACTGGACCGCGTCGTCGGCGTCGGGCACCGAACCCAGCAGCTGGAACGCGACCGACCTCAGGTGACGCCGATCGGCGTCGAAACGCCGCGCCAGATCCGCCAAATCCTTTGTTGCGCCCATGGGTCACCTTTTCCGCGCGAAAGCCGTCAAGAAGTTGACCGCGTCCGACGGACTTCCACTGGCGAAGGAGACAAGCACCATGACCCTACCGATTGTGCGCCACGGTGCGCACTGCCCGCATTCGACCCGCCGCTGCGGAAATCGCTGCGCGACAAGGGATTGATCGGAGATGAACACCGCACTTGTCGCCGTCACGCTGACCACCGCCGTCATCACCGCGGCGATCGCCATCGCCGACTTCGTTCCGGCGCGATTCGTTCTGGCGAATTCTGCCGAGGTCGGGGTGCCGCGGTCATGGTTGCCGGCGCTTGGCGCGCTGAAGCTGGCCGGGGCCGCCGGGATCGTCCTCGGACTGCTGGGCCTGCGCGAATTGGGTATCGCGGCCGCCGCGGGCCTGGTGCTGTTTTTCGTCGGCGCCGTGGCGACGCATCTGAGGGCCCACGTTTTGTACAACATCGCGTTTCCCGGTGCGTACCTGTGCCTGGCCGGTGCATCGCTGGTGCTGATGGTGCTCCGCTGAGACACAGGCCTGACGAGGTCAGGCGGGAAAGTAGCGGATCCGGCTGATCGCGGCGCCACGCCAAGCCACATCGGCGAACACAATGGCGCGCCCGTGACCCGAGTTGAGTGACACCGCGACGGTGCGGCCCGCGCTGCTCGTCCTAGTTGTGCCGGCAGCGTCCAGCTGCTCGGCCAGCTCGGCCAGGTCGAGCGGGTCGTGATCACCCAAAGTTATTGCGGCATCTGACGACAGCATCCGCGCGGCGGCGGACGTGTCGTGGCGCCCCGCGGCCTCCAGGAACGTCGTCACCAGCCGCTGGTGGCGTGCCCCGACTCGGCGGAATCCGGTCATGAAGCCGGCGGCCCCGCCCCAGCCTTGGTTGCGCACCAGCGCCGTGGACAGGTTCAGTGCGGGCCGCAGGGCGCCGGGGCCGGTGCGCAGGAACTGCAGCATCATGGCGGGCAGCTCCCAATAGGCCCGCAGATGGCCAATCTTCCACTCGCCGTTGGCTTCTCGGAGGTCATAACGCAGAAACGCCGGAATGAACATCGTCACGGCCGAGCCCATCGTCACCTCGAGCTCGAGGTCACGCAGCACCGTCGTGCCGACCACGAGGTCGAGGTCGCGATGGAACTTGATGTCACGGGGGCCGATGAAGGTGTCATAGAAGCGCCCGATTTGCTCGTGCCCCACGTGCGGTCGGGAGCCGACCGGATCCTCGACGCGGCCGTCACCGGTGAACAGCCCCACCCACCCGGTGCGGTCGTGCGCGGCGGCCGCCTGCGGCGAGCGCTCCACGGCGGCGAGCAGCTGCTGTCGATCCAGTGGCACCACCATTACGGTTCCCCAACCAACTCGATGCCGGCGGACCGCATTTCGGCCAGCGCTTCGGCCGCCGAATCGACGGCCGCGGTCAGGTCGACCAGCACCCTGGTGGTCAGGCCCGCCGCCGCGGCGTCCTCGGCGGTCCGCCGGACGCAGAAGTCGGTGGCGATGCCGACCACGTCGACCTCGTCGACCCGCCGCCGGCGCAGCCACTGCAGTAGCGGGGTGCCGTCGTCGTCGACGCCCTCGAAACCGCTGTACGCCGCGGCGTACGCGCCCTTGCGGAAGACGGCGTCGACGCGCCGGATGTCCAGCTCCGAGCGAAGATTCGCGCCGGCGCTTCCGGCGACGCAGTGCACCGGCCAGGACGATGAAAAATCCGGGTGGTCGGAAAAATGGTCACCCGGGTCGATGTGGAAATCCTGCGTCGCGACGACGTACCGGTAGCCCGGCTCACCGGACAGATAGGCGTTGATCGCGGACGCCACGGCGGCGCCGTCGGCGGTGGGCACCGAGCCGCCCTCGCAGAAGTCGTTTTGCACGTCGACGACGATCAACGCTCGCACGCGCTCCACCCTATCGGTGTGCGACGCTACGCGGCTCTAGCTGGGGTTATCGGGGTGGCGGTTTGCTCGACAAGCAGCCGGGTAATACACGGGCCATGGTGCTCAGGAGAATCGCGCGACCCCTGTTATCAGTGGCATTCATCGGGCAAGGAGTCAATTCACTGCTGAACCCCAAATCCGCGGCGGAGGCCGCGGCGCCGACGGTGGACGGGCTGCAGGCATTGCCGGAATCGGTGAGTAGCAGCATCCCCAGCGACCCCGAGACGGTCGCGCAGATCACCGCGGCCGTTCAGATCGGCGGCGGCCTGCTGCTCGCCACCGGCAAACTCCCCCGGATCGCATCGGCCGCTCTCGCGGTGACGGTGTTACCGGCCAACCTTGGGACACACTCGTTCTGGAACGAAAGCGACCCGGTGGCCAAAGCCCAGAAACGCCAGCAATTCCTCACCGACCTCAGCCTGCTGGGCGGATTGTTGATCGCGTCGGCCGACACCGCCGGCAAGCCCTCCCTCGGGTGGCGTGGCCGTCGGGCGGCGGAACGGCTCTCCGAGCGGGTGTCCTCGGCGTGGCCCGGATCGGACGATTCTGGCTTCGATGCCGATTTCTCCGAGCTGGGTGATCGCATTGCGCACGGCCTGCAGATCGGTGCCGAACGGGGCCGCGAGCTGGCCAGCACGGCAGCCGAGCGCGGCGCGCCCTACGCCGAAGCGGCACTCGAACGCGGCCGCGAATTGGCCAGCACCGCGGCCGAGCGCGGCGCGCCCTACGCCGAAGCCGCGCTCGAACGCGGCCGCGAATTGGCCAGCACCGCGGCCGAGCGCAGTAAACCGCTGGCCAAGAAGGCCCGCAAGCGCGGCGAGGAATGGGCCGACGAGGCCGCCGACCGCGCCGCGTACCTGGCGGAGAAGGCACGCAAGCGCAGCGAGGAACTCGCCGACGAGGCGGCCGATCGGGCCGCGCCGCTGGCCAAGAGGGCACGCAAGCGCAGCGAGAAGCTGGCCAAGAAGGCACGCAAGCGCAGCGAGAAGCTGGCCAGCACGGCGCGGGCGCGCGGCGAGGAGTTCGCCGAAACCGCGCGGCAGCGCGGCGCCGACTTGGCCGACACCGCCCGCGAGCGGGTCGGCGGTCAGGTCGACACCGGCCGCCGCAAGCTGCCCTGGTAACCGGGCGAGCCGCTGTCCGCGTAACGCCGCGAGTCAGTGGGTCCAGCGAGCCCGCAGGATTTCCGGTGCCCAGGTGGGCCAGTCGGGTGCGCCGACGGTCAGGCCGCCGCTGAGTCGCGCGACGATGCGCGGGCCGCACAGGCGGCTGTTGTCGTAGACCGTCGCGAGGTCGGACAAGGCGATCGCCTCGGCGACCGGCACCCACAACCGGCGATGGCGCTGCCGGATCTTGGCTTCCGGAACGTCATGGCCGCCGGCTTGCACCCGGTATCGAACACGTTGGACCGCAAGGTCTTCCGGGATGATCAGGACGTGCAGGACGACGGTGAAGCCCGCGCTGCGGGCCGCCTTGACGAGGTCGAGTTTGGAGGGGTGGGAGAACACGGTCTCGGCGACGAACGACCGGCCCAGCTCGATCAGCTTGGCGCGGGTGTCGGCGGCGATGCGCGCGGCGTCGTAGGAGTGCGATGCCGGATCCTCCGGCCACCGCTGCCGTGCGATTTCGTCGGCATTGACCACGAGACTGCCCGGCAGCAGCGGCGCCAGGGTGAGCGCGATGAAGGTCGACTTACCGGCACCGTTCGGCCCGACCACCAGGTCAAGTCGGTCCATCGGACCGCCGAAACGCTGATGAGTGCCGGATCAGCGGGTGCCTCCGAGCACCACGGCGGCGCCGTCGGGGCGATGCTCGACGATTTCGCCGTCGTCGTTGAGGGCCACGGTGGTGACCCCCTGCCCGGCCAGCGTGGCCCCGTAGTTGGTGCGCGCCAGGCTTTCCTCGATGGCCGCGGAGATCTCGGCGTTGAATACCACGCCCTCCTCGACGGTGAGTTCGCCGGTCGGCAGCTGGCCGGCGAGCGCGGCTTCCACCCGCCGCCGCGAGGCGGTGTGCTGACTGGATACCGCCCGCCCCACCCGTGCCCAGTGGTCGAGTTGCTGCTTGGCCGAGCGACTCTGCCGGGCGCCCTCAGCCGCCGCGCTGTCCATCAGGTCGGACGCGACGCGGGTGACACGATCGACGGCCTCAGCCACGGCTTCCTCCCATGCAGCACTACGTTACGACGTGTAGCACAATGCTACACCGCGCCGTGCGGCCGCGGCTATGGGCGGGCCCGCACGACGGTGTCCACGATCGCGTCGACGTCGGGCCCGACGTCGACGGTCATGCCGACCTCATCGGGACCGAGCGGCTCCAGGGCGTCCAGTTGCGAGCGCAGCAGCGCGGCAGGCATGAAGTGATCGGTCCGCGTTGCCAGCCGGGCTCCGATCAGCTCCGCCGAGCCCGACAAGTGCAGGAACCGCACGCCCGGACAGTGGGCGCGCAACTGGTCGCGGTAGGCCCTTTTCAGCGCCGAACAACTCACGACCGCGCCCTCGCGATGGGCGGCCAACCATTCGCCGACCTGCTCCAGCCAGGGATTGCGGTCGTCGTCGTCGAGCGGTTCACCGGCGGCCATCTTGGCGATGTTGGCGGGCGGGTGCAGGGTGTCGGCGTCGACGAACGGGACCCGCAGGCGCCGCGCGAGCGCCACCCCCACCGTCGATTTGCCCGATCCCGAGACGCCCATCACGACAACGGGGGCCGATCCGCTCACCTAAGTCTGTTCGCCGAGGTTGCGGTTCCATTCCAGCCAACCGACACCGCTGCGCCCGTCGGCCGTGCTGATCGTGGCCCACACGCGGGGGAACTGGCTGACCCGCCCGTCGCGTGCCACGAGCCGGACCGGCGCCTGGCCGCGCACGCGCGCGTTCGCGGTGATCTGCGCCGGCTCCAGCGCCAGCGTCGCCTCAAGCGGTAACCCGTTGTCGGCGAAGGACTCTCGCGAGTCGACGGTCTGCAACTCGGTCACCTTGCCGTCGGCGCCCTGCGCATAGCCGATGCTGAACGCGGGCGCCCCGGGGATCCGGATGTTCACGCCGTGCAAATGGGTGCCGTCGTCCAGGTGCAGCGCGCTCCAGATCCAATCCATGCCCCACCAATCGCGCACACCCCACGAGTGATCCCGTTGGCCCGCAACGGACTTCACACGGTAGCTGGTGTCACCGACGCTGACGCTGCCCGAGACGGTGCACGGGATCTCATAACGCGTCGTCACGGCGTACTTGTACGGGGTGCCGTCGGTGGCCCACACCAGGTTCACGCTCATCTCGACGGGTTCGCCGGGCTCGCCGCGCAGCAACGCCGACGGATCGGAGTAGGACCGGGCCCGCGCCCGCACGTCGACGCGATAGCTTTGCAGGGGCGCGTCGGCGGAATGCCCGAGCGCTAAGTCGTCGGTCCGCACCGACCACGGATCCGACGGCAGCGGCACTTGCGTGTCGACGGCGACGGTCGGCATGTCGGGCCCGCACAGCAACACGTGCACCCACGCGGTCTGTTCGTTGGCCACCCGCCCGAGCCGGAACCAGCCACCCAATCCCTGTGCCGCGTCGGCGAAGTCGGCGTACCAACTCTCACTCCACAGCGGTTCGGCGGTGGGCTCGTGGGCCAGTTCGTCCTCGACGGCCGGCTGCAACGGCTCGGGGGTCGCCGCGACGGGCAGCGTCGACAGCGCGTCCGTGTCCAGGACGTGGTCGCAGTGCCGCCGCAGCATCGTCATGAACATCTGATCGCCGCGGTCGGTGCGCTCGACCAGCATCGAGGAAACGATCGCCATCATCACCCCGAAAAAGCTCTGCCTGCGCACACCGTCGGCGACGTCGACCAGAGTCAGTGGTGCCGCAGGTCCCAGCGCCTCGTGATAGGCGCGCAGCAGCGCGTCGTAGTGCTGCCGGCGATCCTCGGTGGACAACGCGCAACCGAGGAAGTAGGCCAGATCGGTCAGCGCCGGACCCCACGACACGGTTTGCCAATCGACCACCGTCAGCGCGCGCTCGGCGCCCTCGGTACCGAACAGCATGTTGTCCAGGCGATAGTCGCCATGCACCAGGCCCTGGACGCGGCCCCGCTCGGACGCCTCCGCTTCCTGGGCAAGGTAGCCGTCGAACGCGGCGACCAGGCGTTCGCACACCACGCGGTGCTCCGGTGCGATCTGGTCGCCGTAGCGGTCGACGAAACCCGCGTACAGCGGGGTGATCATGGCCTGGTTCAGCGGCGCGTCGCGGTTGAGCCACGGCGCCTCGGCCAGCGAAACGTCGCCGAGCAGCGGGCCGTGCAGGCGTCCCAGCTCGACGGCGCCGAGGCGAACCTGTTCGACTGTGGCTCCGGCGATTTCGTCACCGACGACGGCCGGCCCCGCATCACCCAGCAGCAGATCGAAAACACCCGTGGAGGTGTCGACCGCCGCGTGGTAGCAGGGCGCGATGGGCCCGCCCAGACGCGGCGCGATGTCGCCGTAGAAACGCACCTCCCGCTCGTAAAGCCCCAGCGCCAGCCCGGTTTGGCGGCTCACCGGATCGGTGGCCGCGACCTTGAGCACCACCGACTCGGGCCCGCCCCCGGCCTCGGCATAGCTGAGCCGGACCCGGTAGCACTCGCTCATCTGGCCGGTGCCGATGCGCTCCACCGCGAAGTCGGCGATGGGTCCGGTGCCGATGACCGCGGCCAGCCAGGTGGCGGTGAGGTCACTGGGTCGTTCGATGACTTGCTCGGTCTCGGCGTGCATGAGGGTTAGCGTGCCAGGTCAACGCGCCAGTGAGAAGCCGTCCCAGGCCATTCGGCGATGCGGGTGTGGATCGAACTCGACGCGGGACTTGCGGTCGAAGACCATCACGGCACGATCCTCGGCGGTGTAGAGGGGCCAGTCCTCCCCCGGCACGCCGGTCCGGCTGAAGGCGCGCCAGCGCCGTTGCACTTGATTGCTGACCCGCAACGCGGCCCGCCGGTCCGCCGCCGCGGTCAGCAACGCGCCGAATCTGGTGCGGTACACGTCGAAAACGGCGAGCAACTCGGTGGCGTGGGTGGCCCCGAAGCCCGACCAGCGCAGCGTGCGCGGCGCGTAGTCGTACCGGTAGAGGTAGGTCGGCGCGTGCGCGCCGTGGGCCTCCGCGATCTGCCAGGCCGCCGAGGCGAAGGCGAAGTCACCGCCGAGCTGGATGCAGGCCGCCCGCTCGGGATAATTGGGATATGCGGCGGTAATGCGTTCGCGGATAGCGGGTTCCGCCTCGGCCAGCAACTCTTCGACCATCGTCTCGTTGGTCGGCAACATCGCCAGGAAGCGGGTGAACAACCGGCCCTCTTCGGCATTCGTGCCCACGATCAGCGGTACCCGGTGGGCCTCACCGCGCCGCATCGCCTCGACCGGATCCAATGGCAGGATGTCGTCACCGAAGACCGGGCCAATTGGGAAGGCGCCCAGCCTGTTCTGCATGCCTTCGTCGATCAACCGGTGTTGGGTTTCCACCAGCTGCGCGGCGGACGCCTGCATCAGCGCGTTGGCGGCATCCTGCTTGCGCACCCCCAGCAGGTTGGCGAAGCGGTTCGCGAACTCCGCGGCGACCTCTTTCGACCGCACCAGACCCGACGCCGGGCTCTCCGAGATCGCCCGGGCGAACAGGCCTTCGGCGGCGGGCACCGCCAGCAGCGATGCGGTGATGCACGCGCCCGCGCTCTCGCCGAAGATGGTGACATTGTCGGGATCACCCCCGAATCCCGCGATGTTGTCACGAACCCACTGCAGCGCCAGCACCAGATCGCGCAGATACAGGTTGCTGTCGATGGTGATCTCGGGCGTCGACAACGACGAAAAGTCCACGCACCCCAGCGCGCCCAGGCGGTAGTTCACCGACACGTATACGCATCCCCGGCGGGCCAGGGCCGCGCCGTCGTACAGCGGTGTCGCCGAGCTGCCCAGAAAGTAGCCGCCGCCGTGGATGAACACCATGACGGGCAGCGGCCCCTCGGCGTCACCCTCGGGCGCCACGACGTTGAGGGTGAGGCAGTCCTCGCTCATCGGCTGATAGCGGCCGCCCAGACCCGACATGCCGAGCAGGGTGTAACGGCGCTGCTGGGGCGCGCAATTGCCGAAGCCGTGGCAGTGCCGAACACCAGACCACGGCTGGGCCGGCTGCGGCGCCCGGAAGCGCAGGCTGCCCACCGGTGGGCGGGCATACGGGATCGACCGCCACCGATTGACCCCGTCGCGGGTGAAGCCTTCGACGGTGCCGATGGCCGTGCGTGCGCGGACAGTCCGGTCATGCATAACCCGACGGTAACCGACATGACGGCCGTAACGCGCGCGCAGCGCCTTAATTGCCCGGCGCGGCGGTTAGCCTGACTGAATGCGGAAAGCTGCGATGATCGCCGCGGCACTACTGGTCGCCGGGTGCTCCCACACCACGGGCGGCCAATCAGCGCCGACCCCGAGCACCGCCCAGACATCCACCGGCGCCGGCGCACCGGGAAGCAAAGCGCCCGGACCCACCGGCGCGCCCGGCGCCGGCACCGCGATCTCCGACGTCATCGCCTGGATAGAGGCCGGCCATCCCGCCGATCCCGGCCGCTTTCACACCGCCAGCCGCGACGGGGCCACCACGCCCCTGGGCGACGACATCGCGCTGGCCGCGGTGGCCGGCAAGGTCTCCTGCATGACGGATGCCAAGCACACCGGCGGCGCACTGGCCTGCCTGGTGAATCTGACCAATCCACCGCCGGCTCCCGCGACGGCCTATGGCCAGTGGCAAGGCGGTTGGATCAGCTTCGACGGGGCGAACCTGCAGGTCGGATCCGCCCGTGCCGATCCCGGCCCCTTCCTGAACGGCAACGGGCCGGAACTGGCGAACGGGGATTCGCTGTCGTTCGGTGACTACCGGTGCCGCGCCGAGCAGACCGGCCTGTACTGCGTGAACTATGCGCACCAGTCTGCGGCCAAGTTCAGCCCCGCCGGCATCGTGCCGTACGGCTGCCTGAAATCGGCCCCGCCGCCGGACGGTGTCGGCGCGGCCTTCAGCTGCTGAGGCTGCCGATGATGGTCGCGAAAAGCTCGCTCATTTCGTCACCGGGCCCGCCCGGCACGGTGTAGCCGGCTTCGTCGCGAATCTCGTCCAGGTGGTCGCGGACGTCCTCGATCGACAGCCCGGGTCGGTAGAAACCCCTTGTCCTGCCGATGAAGAACCGCGCGACGTGTCCCGCGCCCACCGTGTAGATTTCACCGGACACCGGGCAATCCCGGTGGGCCAGGAAGGCGGCCACCGGAGCAACCTGTTCGGGGTCCAGTTTCTGAAGGTATTGGCCCACAAGGTCATCCAATACCGCCTGCGATGCCGCATCGTGTTCGACGGCTTGCCGGCCGGTCGCCTCGTCGAGCGAATGCGTCAGCATCCGGGTGTATGCGATGGGAGCGATGGCATTGACCTTGATGCCGTATGCGGCTCCTTCGGCGGCCAGCACACGCGTCAAGCCCAGCAAACCCGCCTTGGCCGCGCCGTAGTTGCTCATCCGTTCGGCGCCAAGGATTCCCGCGGCCGAGCAGGTGTTGAGCACCCGGCCGTAGCGCTGTTCGCGCATCACCTGCCACGCTGGCCTCGTCACGTAGAACGCCCCCTTGAGGTGGACATCCACCAGGGGGTCGAGCCGATCGGCGGTCATGTCCTCGAACGGCGCGTCGCCGACGATGCCCGCATTGTTGATCACGATGTCCAGGCGCCCCCAGACCCGCAGGGCGGTGTCGATGATCGCCTGTGCGCCTTGCGGACTCGTCACGCTGTGGCTGTCCGCGACGGCCTCCCCGCCCTGCTCGCGAATGGCATCCGCGACGGCCTCGGCCGCCTTGTCGTCCGCGCCGTCCCCGGTCACCGAGCCGCCCTTGTCGTTGACCACGACGCGGGCTCCGCGCGCGGCCAGAAGCTGGGCGTACTCCCTGCCCAGCCCGCCGGCGGCACCGGTGATCACGGCCACTTGGCCGTCGAAGCGCAGCTCGCCGGTAGACACCGTCACCAGCGCACCGGAAGTTCTTTCATGCCATAAATATTGGCGTCTTTGAACCTCAGCTGCTCCGGCGGCACCGCCAGTCGCAACCCGGGCAGGCGCCGCGCCAGCGTCGCGAAGGCGACCTGCATCTCGACGCGGGCCAAATTCGCTCCAATGCATTGATGCACGCCATATCCGAAGCCCAAGTGCCCGCGAGCGTTTCGGTCCGGGTCGAAGGATTCGGGGTGGTCGACGAATTCTGCGTCCCAATTGCCGGCGAGCAGGCTCATGAGGACGAACTCCCCGGCGCGAATCGGTTGGCCACCGATCACCAGATCTTCGGTAGCGACGCGGTCGACCTGGCTGTGCACGATGGACAGATAGCGCATCAGTTCTTCGACGACGTTCGCGATGACGGCCGGATCGTCGGTTTGTCCGAGTCGCTCGAACACCTCGGGATGTTCCAGCAGCGCAACGGTTCCCAGTGCGATCATGTTGGCCGTGGTTTCGTGGCCGGCCTGCATCATGATCACGCTGTTCATGGCCGTGGTGGTGTGGTCGAGCTGGCCCGTGGCCACGTATTCGGTGAGCAGTCGGCTGATCAAGTCGTCGCCGGGTTCGCGCGCTTTGCGTTCCACCAGCTCCTCGATGTAGGCATACATCGCCCCGAACGCCTGGCCCTTTTCCTCGTCGGTGGACTTCTGGTCAAGCCCCTTGGTGGTGTTGTGCTGGAAGATGGCCAAGTCTTCGGGCGGCACCCCGAGCAGCAGGGCGATCACCATCGACGGCACGGGCAAGGCGAATTCACGCACCAGATCGGCCGGCGCACCGTTGTCGATCATCTGGCCGAGATAGTGGTCGACCATGTCCTGAATGTGCGGCCGCATTGATTCACAACGCCTGAAGGTGAAGCTGCTTGTCATCATGCGCCGCAACCGATGATGCTCGGGATCGTCGGTCCGGGCGAACATCACGGCGACCTTGTTGTCGGCGTCGGTCGGCAGGATCGAGTCCGGAATGGTCTTCGCGGACAAGCGCGGATCGACCAACGCCGCCCTGATGTCCTGGTAGCGGCTGACCACCCAGACCGGGTTGCCGCCGAACATCGCCCGTCGCAGCCCGGCCTGTTCGCGCCACTGCGCAAACTCGGGCGGGGCCGCGAGCGGGCAGTGCGACGGCCGCGGGACGGGTAACACGGGAAGGCTTGCGTCAGGCCGGGATTCGGCGGTCTCCAAAGGTATTGCCATAACCAGTTTTCCACTAAGTGTCAGTTGGCTGCCAGTTGTACGAGCCTAAAGCGGCGGCTACCGACAGTCAACTGTCAGTTACGCTGTGACGATGACCGCGGTTGAAGACCGGCCGTTGCGGGCCGACGCGGCGCGCAACGTCGAGCGCATCCTGCGCGCGGCGCGCGAGGTCTACGGCGAATTGGGACCCGACGCCCCGGTGGAAGCGGTCGCGCGCCGCGCCGGCGTCGGTGAGCGAACCCTGTACCGCAGATTTCCGGCAAAGGCGGACCTGGTACGCGCCGCCCTGGATCAAAGCATCGCCGAGGACCTCACGCCGGTGATCGACAGCGCCCGCCTCGAGAAGGATCCGCTGCGCGGCCTCACCCAGCTGATCGAAGCGGCGATATCGCTGGGGGCGCGCGAACACAGCCTGCTGACGGCCGCACGCCGCGCCGGATCGCTAACCTCCGACATCTCGGTGTCGCTCAACGCGGCGCTCGGCGAGCTCGCCCGCGCAGGCCAGCGAGCCGGCAGCATCCGCACCGACCTGGTCGCCGACGACCTTCCTCGCCTGATCGCGATGCTCTTCAGCGTGCTGTCCACCATGGATGCCGGCAGCGACGGCTGGCGGCGCTATGTCACCCTCGTCATCGACGCGATATCGGTCAACGAACGACAGCCGCTGCCGCCGGCCGCCGCACTGCGCTATGAGCCGCAGCCGGACAGCTGGCCCCTGTGAACGAGCGGCGGCTCAGCCGGCCGGCAGTCCCGCTTTGACGGCGGCGTCTTGCTTTTGGGCGAGATCGAGCATGACATCGGCTGGCGTGGGATTGCCGACGACACAGTCGGACTCCAGGTCGACCATGGCCCTGCCCTCGACGAACACCGCCTCGGAGACCTCCATCGGGTTGGCCGGGTCGGTTCCCTGACCGATCACCATGAACCCGTTGGTGCCGACGTCGATGGGCTGCTGCTGGCCGTTGACCTTCTTTCCGACGACGTCGCGCATGTTCGCCGCGGTCTGGGTGGCGGTGGCCGCATCGGGGAAGACCGCGATCGTGTCGATGATGGTGCGCTTGCCGTCGGGGTTCTTGAAAACCTGCCCCACGCCGGTGATGCCGCTGGGATTCTGGCTCGGCGGCCCGTCGGCGGTGGCGTTGGGGCCCACGTCGCCGGGCTTGATCAGCAGGTTGCTGTAGTCCACCGGGGCTCCCGGTGCGCCCGGGGCCGCGCCGGCCGAAGGGCTCGACGAAGCGGCCGGGCCGGACGACGAGGCCGAACCCGATGATCCCGTCGAGCTTTTGCCGCCACCGCATCCGGCCACCGTCGCGCCGACCAATAGGGCGGCAGCTGTCAGCCCGAGCACGGACGTCCGCACCGTATTCATGAGGCTCTCCTTGGTGAACTCAGCTATTTGTATCCCTTACCGCGCGCGTGGGCAGCGAGAACACGCAAACTCCGGCCGCCGGACGACTATTCATCTGTCAGCCCAGCCTATGGGCTGGCGACGGGATCGGTAAGGGCACACGCTGTGCAGCGGCGCGGCGTCAGTTGATGGTCACTCCCGCATCGACCTTGAATTCCAGCCCCGTCACATACCTGGACTCATCCGACAAAAGGAACAGCACCGCGTTGCTGACGTCGACGGGCTCGACGGCCGGCGTGGGCATCGCATTGACGAAGATGGGGATCAGGTCGGACCGTCGCTCGCCCAAGAGCGGTCCGAACGACGGTGGAACCATCCCGGTGGGAACACCGGTGGGAAGCACGGTGTTGACGCGCACGTTCTGCGCCGCCAGTTCGTTGGCCAACGCCAGCGTCAGGCCGACGACGCCGTGCTTGGCCGCCGTGTAGGGCGTCTGCAGTGGAAATCCCTTGATAGCGCCCGCGGAACTGACGTTGACCAGGCTGCCGCCGCCCTGGTCGAGCAGGTGG
Organism: Mycobacterium sp. 1245801.1; assembly: GCF_001673055.1. Taxonomy (NCBI): domain Bacteria; kingdom Bacillati; phylum Actinomycetota; class Actinomycetes; order Mycobacteriales; family Mycobacteriaceae; genus Mycobacterium; species Mycobacterium sp. 1245801.1. The sequence goes on along the minus strand of NZ_LZKY01000214.1, from coordinate 2,310 downwards.
GGTATCGCGGCCGCGCAGGTGTTCCACACCCCGATGAGATTGACGTCGACCACCGTGCGCCACTGGTCGGCGGTGGTCTGGTCCCAGGACGCCACCGTGAGCACGCCGGCATTGGCCACCGCGCCGTCGAGGCCGCCGAGCTCGCCGACGCCGTCGTCGACCGCAGACCGCAGTTGCGCCTCGTTTCGGACGTCGACGATGCGGCTCACGCAGCGGCGACCGAAACCCCTTACCAGTTCGACTGTTTCGGCCAACTCGTCCTTCGTCGCCAAAGGATATTCGATCTCGGGCAGAGATTGGCATATGTCGAGCAGGATGAGGTCGGCGCCCTCCTGCGCTAGCCGCAGGGCGTGGCTGCGTCCCATGCCGCGCGCGGCGCCGGTGATCAGGATGCGTTTGCCGGCAACGCGTCCGGGGGCCGAGGTCGTCAGGTCAGTGCTCGTTCCACATCAGGCCACGCATCGTTGCCGACAGCGGAATATCCTCCACCCCGATCAACCCCTGGGGCGCCCGGCATACCCAATCGATCGCGTTGACGGCCCGGCCGGCCGTCGAGATGCAGCCGGCATCAGTGGAATCGAATAGCGGGTGGGACACGTGGGTGTTGATTTCGACCCGCGGCTCCCCGTCCACGACAACCCGATGAACCCCGGTGTGGCCGTCGGGCGGGAACTCCCAGTCGGGCGCCGCGGCCTGGGTGAGCCTGGTGACGTGCTCGAGCGTGATGACCGGCCGCCCGTCGCGCACCCCCTCGGTGGCGAACCGCACCGCGGCCATCTGCCCCGGTTCGACCGTCATCATCGTGCAGTCGATTCGTTCTCGCGTGTACCAGGGTTCGCAGCGCTGGCGCACGTCATCGAGCTTGATGTCGAGGTTGTCCGCCAGGCTGCGGACCTGACCTCCCCACATCGACACGATCACCCCGGGCAGAAACATCATCGGCGAATCGTCATCGGGCGCCGAGCCGAATCCCATTGCCGAGCCGGTGAATTCGGCGTCGTCGTAGTTCCCGTAGTCGAAGATCTCCTGCACGGTGATCGAGTCGATCCGGGTGGTCAGGCTGGCCGCGGAGTGCACCAGCGTATCGCCGGAGAAGCCCGGATCGATGCCGTTAACGTAAAGCGAGGCGTTGCCGGCCGCGCAGGCACGCTCCAGTGGCTCGCGCAACCAGTCGTCGGCGTGGCGCGGGGTGACCAGCCAGACCATCGACGTACCGACGACGTTGGTGCCGGCCGCCAGGAACTTGGCCATCTGTTCGATGGCTTCCATCGGCCGCGTCTCCCCTTGGGATGTGTAAACGACGCAGTCGGCGCCGAGGGCGACCAGGGCGTCGATGTCGTTTGTGGCGATGACGCCGGTCGGTTCGTCCAGTCCGCACAGCTGCGCCGCATCCTGGCCGACCTTCTGGCTGCTGGCGGCGTGCACGCCGACCAGCTCGAGATCGGGTCTGCCGATGATGGCTCGCAACGAATGCCGACCCACGTTGCCGGTGGAGAATTGAATGACCCTGCGCATGGCTACCCTCGTCCTTCCGGCGGTGGGTGATGACCCATCATGACGCGTTCAATCGCCGCACAGGTCAGTAATCGGGTATCGGCAGTGGCGAATTGTTCGAGTCGATGCCGCCGTCGACGTGGAACGTCGCGTTGGTCGCATAGCAGTCGCGGGTGGACAGGTACACCGCGAGCCGCCCGAGATCCTCGACGTCGCCCAGCCGATGCAGCGGCGTGGCCTCCTGCATCTTTTCCAGTGAGCCGGGCATCAGATCCAGGCTGCCCTTCAGGCCGTCGGTGGCGAAGGACCCCAGGGCGATGGCGTTGACGCGAATCTTCGGGGCGAGTTCCTGTGCCATGGCGCGGGTGAGCGCTTCCAGACCACCCTTGGCAACGCAATAGGCGGTCAGCGCCCGGATGCCGAAACGTGCCGAGCCCGACGAGATGTTGATGATGGAACCGTTTCCGGCGCTGAGCATGTGGGGCGCCACCAGCTGACTCATGATGAAGGCCGACGTCACACACCAGTCGAAGGTGTGCCGGAAGTCTTCGTCGGTGATATCGAGGAATCGCGCGTAGGTCGACCCGCCGACATTGTTGACCAGAATGTCGATGCGACCGAGGCGGATATCGTTGGCACGATTGCGGGTATCGAGGCCGCCGGCGGCAAGGGGCTGGCGCTCGTCGCGGACGCGATGAGTCGTCCGGATTCAGAGCGGGTCGTCAGCACGGCCATGGAGCGCCTCGGTCGCATCGACATTCTGGTCAACAATGTCGGCGGGTCGACCTACGCGCGATTCCTCGATATCACCGACGA
>NZ_LZKY01000213.1:0-8533 GCF_001673055.1 Mycobacterium sp. 1245801.1 | reverse complement strand
AAGCCTTCTGCCGCTGTGTCGTTCCGGCGAATCCGAGCGCCCCGGCACCCTGCGCGGATGCGACGGCCGCGGCCAGCTCCTCCTCGTCACCGAAATCCGGCGGCACGCCGAAGTCGGATTCCATGTCCGCGAACTCGTCGGCGTGGTCGTGCAGCGCGGCGCGCCGACGGCGCCGCGCCCGGGACTCGGCCCGGCTGGCCGCCGCGGCTCCGGCCGCCGGGATGGTGGCCGCAGGGGCTTTGGCACCGCCGCGGCCCCCGAGCGTCGGTCCGACCCCGGCGTCCGGATCACCGCCATAGGCGACCAGGTAGGCGAAGTTGCTGGCCGCGGCCGCCGGCGCCGGCGCGGCCGGCGCCCCGGAACCCGCGGCGACCGTGGTGGCCGGGGCCCCGGCTGGGGCCGGCATCGTCGGGGCCAGCGCGACCGCCGGCAGCATGGACGGCGGCTTGTTCGACGTCAGCACCGGAGCCACCGCGGCGGGGGCGGCCTCCGGGGCGGCGGCCTCGACCGGCGTGGTGAGCAACGAGCTGAGCCCGATGCCCAGCAGCAGCGGAATCAGGAACGGCGCGGTCAGGATCGCGCCCCAGGTCGGCCAGCCAACGGCGTTGAAGAACACCTGGTAGGCAACGAAGAACAGCAGCGGCCCGTTGGCCGCCAGGAACGCCGGCAGGTTCGAGAAGAAGTCCTGCAGCATCTGCTGAATATTCTGGAAGAAGTCCTGCAGGAACTTCGACAACTGCTGGATGAAGTTCTGCCACCAGTCCCCGGGGCTGTTCTGCGAGGCGTTGGCCGCCAGACTGTTGGCCTGCCCACCGGGATTGACGATGGACGGCGCCGCCGTGGTGCGCGGCGCGGCGGCCAGGGCCGAGCCCGACACAGCCTGGTAGGTGCCCATGGTGGCGGCGGCCTGGACCCACATCCGTGCATAGTCGGCCTCGTTGACCGCGATCGGAATCGTGTTAATCCCAAAGAAATTCGTCCCGACTAGCACCGCGTGCACGGTGTGATTGGTGGCCAGTTCCGCCAGCGTCGGCATGGCCGCCAAGGCGGCGGTGTACGCCGAGGCGGCGACCTCTTGCTGGGCGGCCGCCCCCGCGCTGTCGGCGCTGGCCTGCTGCAGCCACGCCAGGTACGGCAGGTGGGCCGCCACGTACTGCTCGGCGCTCGGCCCCTCCCAGGCGCCAGCCTGGGCCTCCCCCAACAGCCCACTGAGTTCGGCTGCCGCCGAGGCGTATTGGGCGCTGAGCGCGGTCCACGCGCCGGCGGCCGCCAACAGCGGGCCCGGCCCTGGACCGGCGCTCAGTAACGCCGAATGCACCTCGGGTGGCGACGCCATCCAGATGGGCGCGATGGGGGCGGTCATGGTCAGGCGCCCGCGATTCCGAACGTCGCAGCGGCCGCGGTGTCTCCGGCGAGGTAGCTTGCGCCCGCTTCGCCGACGCCGACGCCGGCGCGGCCCAGCTCTTCGACACCCTGGGCCGCCACGGCGGAGTGCTCCTGGCCCGCAGCGCTGAATCCGACGGCGGTTTGCAGCGACACCGGATCGACCGCCGGCGGCACCACCGCCGTGATCGCCGGGGCCGCCGCCGCATGCGCGGCCGCCAGCCGGGCCGTCAGGGCCTCCACCGCCGCACTGGTGGCGGCCAGACCTTCGGGAACCACTCGCAAGGTCATCTCTACTCCTCCCGTTGCGCTTCACTTGCCATTACGGACTCCCCGATCAAGGGGTTGACCAACTGCACGTACGTCGGGCCATCGCTGTCGCCCAACAGGATCGCCCGCCCCGCGGGCAACCGGCCGAATCGTTGACCGCGGATCTTGCCGCTGTCCTGCGGGTTGCCCGCCAGCATCAGCGTGGTCGCCTGCAGGTCGTTGAACCGGCGCAGCAACGGGTTCGTCATCAACGCGTGCCCCGAGCCGGTGGCGCGCGCGGTGACGATCACCCGCACCCCCAAATCGGCCGCCTGCGACAGCAACCCGAGCAGCGGCGTCCACGGACGCTGCCCGACGTACGGCCCGCTCATCGCCGGCGAATCCGGTATCTGGTCCACGTCGTCGATGATCAGGTAGTGGGTCTGGCCCGCGAAGCTCCAGCGAGCCAGCTCGGCGGGCGACAAGCCGGCCGGCGGCCGCCGGGATTCGATGAGGTTGGCCAGGCCCAGCATCGCCGGGATGATGCGGTCGACGTTGGCCGTGTACTCGTTGTCGGCGAACAACGGTTCGTCGACGAGGTGCAGCCGCCGATCCAGCACCGTGAAGGCCACCTGATCGGGAGTCGAGTGCTCGCGGACCGTGCGAATGAGGTGCCGCAACAGCGTGGTCTTCCCGGACTTGCTGTCGCCGAACACCATCAGCAACGGGTTCTCGGCGAAGTTGATCACCACCGGCGCGAGATCCTCCTCGCGCTGGCCGATGACGACCTGCTCCGGCCCGCGATACAGCGATCCGACCGACTCCGGGGCGAGGTTGGTGGGCAGCAGCCGCACCGGCGGCGCGGCCAGGCCCGGGTAGCGGTCGTTGATGGCTGCCACTGGGTTTGTTTCCGCGTCCAGCGCGGGGCTGGCGAACAGGAAATGCTCTGCGGCCATGGTCAATCCGCGGCCGGGCTGGTCGTGCGGCACCGCTTCGGCGGGCCGGCGCAGCGCGCCGACCACCCGCACGTTGCTGTCCCGCGGATCGTGCAGCTTGAGCTCGAGGCGCAACCCGAGCCCGTCGCGCATCGCCAGCGGCACCTCCAGCCAGCTGGGGGTGGTGATGACGACGTGGATGCCGTACGCCAGACCGATGTTGACCAGTTCGCTGACCTTGGCCAGCAACGGGTTTCGGGTGTTGAACTGGTCGGTGTTGTCGCGGCCGAACGCGTAGAGGTTGTCGATGACCAGGAACACCTCGCCGAAGCCGTCGTCGGGGGCCGCGCCGCGGGACTCCCGGAACGCCTCTCGCCGCTGCCGCGACAGCAGCAGCTGTTCGAGTTCCCCGAAGGTGCGCCGGATGCGTTCGGGTTCGAGCGCCGAGGCCACGCTGCCGACATGCGCCAGGCCTTCGAGTGCCCGCAGCTTGCCGCCGCCGTAGTCCAGGCAGTAAAAGGTGACCTCGCGCGGCGAGTGCAGGTTGGCCGCGGACAGGATAAACGTCTGCAGCGCAGTCGATTTGCCCGACTTGGGGCCGCCGTGGATGACCACGTTCCCGGCCGACGAGGCGGCGTCGAACACCAGCGGGTCGCGGCGCATCTCGAACGGCTTGTCGATCTCGCCGAGCGGCCACTGCCATTGCCGGGGCGGCACGCCGGCGCGTGCCAGCATGGCGCTCAGCGGAATCGGCTCGTCCAGCGGCGGCAGCCACAGTTGCGGCGCCCGCGGACCGTAGCCCGCCAGCTGGTCGCCGATGGTGGCGATCAGCTTGCGCGGCGGCCCGGTGAATTCGTCTTCCTCGGGGGCGGTGATCACGGTGTCCTGATCCGGTTCGACCCGTCCTGCGGTGAACAGCTTCGGCTCCGGGATGGACGGCACCACAAAGGATTTGGCCTTCTGCGGCGGATCGTAGATGCCGTCCACATAGGTGCTGCGGAACTTGATCGGCGTCGCACCCGGTGCGGGCACCAGGAACCCCACGCCCTTGTGCTCCTTGCCGGATTCGATGTGGTAGGCATCCTCCACACCGATGATCTGGCGGGAAACGCTGGGGCTGGCCACCTTCAAACCGATGCGGTAGGAGGTGTTCTTGTCGATGTCCTTGATCTTGCCGACGTCCAGCGTCTGCGAGGCGAACAGGATGTGGATGCGGAACGAGCGGCCCTTACGCGCAACGTAATCGAACAGCTCGGCGTATTCGGGATGGTCGGCCAGCATCAGGGTGAACTCGTCGGCGACCACGAACAGCGTCGGGATCGGCGGCAGGTCGTGCCCGGCCGCCACGGCGGCCTCGTATTCCACCACCGAGTTGAACGCGCTGCCCTGCACCTGGCGGCCCGCCTCACGCAGCAGCGTCTCGCGCCGGGCCACCTCGCCGCGCAGCGTGTCGGCGAACCGGTCGGCCAGCGACTTCTTCTCCGCCATGTTGGAGATGACGGCGACCACCTGCGGGAAGTTGCGGAAGCTGTCGGCCCCGGCCTCGCCCTTGAAGTCGGCGTAGATGACGATCAGCCGATCCGCCGAGTGAGTCGTCAACAGCGACAACAGGATCGACATCAGGGTCTGGGACTTGCCCGAACCCGTCATACCGATCATCAGCCCGTGCGGACCCATGCCGCCCTCGGCTTCGTCCTTGAGGTCGAACATCAGCGGCTCGCCGGTCGCGGTGACCCCGATCGGAACGCGCAGCTCGTCCTCGCGACGGCGCGGCGCCCACAGCGTGGGCACGTCCAATTGGGACGCGTCCGAGATGCCCAGCATGGTGGTGAACGTGGCGCCGCGAGTGGCCGCCGAGCGCAGCCCGGTGTGGGTCGGGTTGGAGTCCCAACGCGACAATTGGCGAGCCAGGTGCGCGGCCTCGTCGGCGCCGAACTGGTCGGCGTTGTCGATGTAGGGCTGCCAGCCGCCGGTCTGCCAGCGCTCGATCGCGCCGTTGGCGACGCGCAGGATCGGCTTCTCCGGGTCCGAATACTGCTCCCGGTTAGGCGCCGTGGCGCTGCGGTGCACGACGGTGACGCCCGCCCGGCCCAGCGCCAGCGTCGACGCGTTCAGGTCAAAGTCGGGGTCGTCGACGACGATCAGCAGGTGACGCAACGCATCGGCGGGCTCGCCGGTGAACGCCGGACGGTCAACGAGTGCCGGCCCCAGGCTCGCGACCAGGTCGTCGGCGTTGGTCGACATGAAGCGGGCCGGCCCGACCCCGTCGAGCTCGCCGGGAATGTCGATGTGCGGCAACCACTTCAGCCACGACCAGTCCGGACCCTCCAGGTCGGGGGTCACCAGCGCGACCCCGAGCACGGTCGGGTCATGCCAGGTGACCGCCTGAGCGATCCAGGCGCGCAACGCCGCCCGCGCCTCGTCTTCCTGACCCAGCACCGTGATCCGGGATACCTTGGTCAGGTCGATTCCGGTCGGCACGTCGCGCACCGTGCGATGGGTGTCGAGCAGGCTGCGTAATGCGCTGTGCGACACCGGCTCCAGGTCGATCTCGTCGGCGGTGTCGTTGACCCGCAGGGCGGTGGCGAGCGGGACGTGGTGCCGCCCGGCCCGCAGCACCAGGAAGTCGGGATCGTGTGGGTCACGTTCCCACTGCCGGCGGGACCCCGGCACGGTCGCCAGCGCGGCGGGCTCCGGATGCGACCACTGCGCGGCGGCGCGCTGCGCGGCGGCCTGGGTGCGGATGTTGTCGCGGACCACCGAGAGGTAGCGCAGGTAGTCGGCGCGTTCGGCGTCGACCTCCTCGGTGCGCGTCTTGTTGTCGTTGCCGCGATACATCGCGGTCGCGGCGAGCAACAGCACGAACGGGAAGAACAGCGTCTGCGGAGAGATGAGCCGCATCCCGGTGGCGAACAGGGCGACGATCATCCCGACGATCAGGATCACCAGCACATAGGGCATCGCCCGGCGCAGGAACGACGGCGGAATGACCCGGGGCAGCTCGGGCGGGGCCTCGATGGCGATGGTCCCCTTGCGGGTGACCGGCGGCGCCAACCGGCGGCGCGCTTCGAAGATCAGTCGGCTCATCGGGGGGCTCCCTCGGCTTCCTTGGCAGCAGCAGCCACACGGCCGGGCTTCTGGTCGGGCGTCAGCCCGTCATGTGCCAGCAGCGCGTCGGCGCGCGATAACGTCGGACCATTGGCGAACAGCGACAGCACCGACCACGGAATGGGTACGGGCGCCCCGCTAAGGCCAAGGGCCTCAACGGTTTTGCCATGCCCGGCGGCCGAGTGCTCGGCCTCGTTGTCGATCCCGTAGCGGACGCCGGTGTCGGAGACCCAGAACAACGATCCGGTGCCCGGCGAGTCCGGGCCGCCGCCGACGGTCTGGGTGAAATAACCGGTGCCGGGCGCCAGGGCCACGCGGGTGGCCACCGCACCGCTCGTCGCGGCACCACCGCCCACCAGGTCGACGGTGTGGATCGATTCGGCGATCGGCAGCGCCGAGCCGGACAGCAGGTTCAGCGAGCTGGTCGCGGCCCCGGCCGGCTTGCTCCAGTAGGCGCACGTGACCGGCGACTTGCCCGCGTCGACCACACTGACCTGTTGGTCCGGATAGCGCGCGGTGTCCAGCATCCGCGACACGGGCAGCTTGGCCACCGCGTCGGCACCCAGCCGCGGCGGTTGGTCCAGCCCATAGGAATTGGTGTTGCGCAGGATCGCGGCGAGCACCGGCGAGATCTGTTGCAGGCCGTCGGGCAATACCGCGTAATAGCGCGGCGCACCCGAGGAGCTCTGATCCAGGGCGTAGGAGACCACCACCGCGCCGATCGGTGCGGGCACGCCGAACGGCGCCGGGGCGCCGGCGTTCGGGATGCCGGGCGCCGTCAGCGACGGACCCTCGGGGATCGCGTTGAACAAGCCCAGCGCGATGGGCCGGGGCGCGGGCATCTCGGAGTTGTTCTGCCCCAGGCCAAGTGCGTTCGTGATCGCGTGGTCGGTCAGGTTGATCTGCGATCGTTTGCCATCCCATAACAGCCAGGTGCTGCCATCACGCTCGACCAGGATCGCCTGCCGCGACGCGAGCGTGGCCGCGCGGGCACCGCTGCTGTCCGGGCGGCCCGCGATCACCGTGACGCCGGTGCTGTGGGCGGCGTGCCCGCCCTGGGCCGGCTCGCTGACGGCGTCGCACACCGTCCAGTTCGCGTCGCGAGACGGGTTTTGCACCATGCGTTCCGGCGCGCCCGGGATGCCGATCAGGTTGCCGCGCGGAAAACGGTCCAGCTCACTGCTTTTCACCATGGTGGGATCGACCGGGTGGCCGGTGATCAGCCGGGCGGAGGTCAGGTTGAGCACGGGATGCAGGTCGTCGCCGACACGGACATACAGCGCGGCGGTCGACCGGTCGGCCAGCACGGCGTTGGTGCCCACCGTGCCGCTGGGCCGGATCAGCGAGAACACGAAGCAACCGGCCAGCCCGGTGACCAGCAGGACCACGCCCATGGCCACGGCGCGCGACTGGGTGCGCAGCGGGTCGACGAGCATCCTGGTGTCGTGCAATGCGATACCGGAGGCGATCCGGCGCATCACGAACCGCCAGCCGCTGACCTGGTGGCGGGTGACGAAGCCGCGGCGGTACTCGACCTGGTCGGGGTTGTCGTTGACCGGCGTGCGCGACGCGAACGAACGGCGGTCGTCGGACTCGTGATTGGAGGTCATGCCGGCACCGACAGGCCAAGGCCGCGCAACAGCGGCTCTACCGACCGTGCGACGTCGTCGTCGGTGATCGTCATCAGCTCCTCGTCAGTGAATTCGCCGGTTCCGGCGTTTTCGGAATGGTCGAGCCGGAACTCTCGTTCTTCTTCGGAGCGTTCGACGATGTTTCGGACGAATCGGCCGTTACCGGCGATGTCCAAGTTGCGTCGCGAGATTCCGTTGGCATCCGGGGTCGACTCGGTGGCCAACTTCGTGAACAACGCCTCCATGTGTTCGAGCGCGGCCGGCTCGAAGATGCTGTCGCGCTGCTCGGCCATGGTGTTCGCGATCTCGACCAGCTCCGACGGCGCGTACGACGGGAAGTCGATGTTGCGCGTGAACCGAGAACGCAAGCCCTCGTTGGTATCCAGGAACTTGTCCAGGTCGGCCCGGTAGCCGGCGATGATGACCACCAGGCGGTCGCGGTCGTTCTCCATCCGCGCCAGCAGGGTGTCGATGGCCACCAGCCCGAAGTCGTTCTTGGCGCCCGTGGCGACCAACGCGTAGGCCTCGTCGAGGAACAGCACGCCGTCGAGTGCGCTGTCGATGATCGCGTTGGTCTTGGCTTCGGTCTCGCCGATGTGCTGGCCGATCAGGTCGGCGCGGTGGACCTCGCGGATGTTTTCCCGCTTCAAAAGCCCGAGGCCGCAATAGATCTTGGCGACCACGCGGGCGATGGTGGTCTTACCGGTTCCGGGCGGGCCGGCGAAGACCAGGTGGTGGGCGCGCTGCGCGACCGCCAGGCCGCGCTGCTTGCGGACCAGTTCCATGGCGACCGAGCTCTTCAGCCGCGACACCTGGTTCTTGACCTCGTCGAGCCCGATGAATTCGGCCAGCTGACGTTCCGCCTCGTGCAGCAGCACCGCTTTGCGTTCGTGCGCGGCGGGGTCGACGAAATCCTCTGCGCTGGGCTCGGTTTCGGGATCCCACGGATCGGTACGGGCTTCGATGCGGGCGGCCGTGGTGGTCACGATGCCGAAGCTCGTGTCGGTCAGCGCCTGTTCGACTTGCTCGTTCTCGGGATGCGCGGCGTACAGATCCTGCAGCACCTCGCTCGCCGCGTCCTCGTCCACGTGCGCACGCAGCACCAGCGCCTTGGCCAGCGCGCCATCGACGGCGGCCACCGCGACGGGGCCATCGGGCTCCTCCAGATACGACAGCGACGGCGCGAACATGCCCAGCCGGGCCAGCGCGGTGCCCAGCGCGATCTTG
>NZ_LZKY01000212.1:0-979 GCF_001673055.1 Mycobacterium sp. 1245801.1 | reverse complement strand
CCTGGGCACTTTCGTGGCGTCGGCGCGGTTCATCAAACGCTAGACGTTATTGCGTCAAACGATCCGGTCTATGGTGTACGCAACGGCCGATTGACGGCGGCCCACACACCAGGAGTGACGATCCTTATGTCCGATTTGCAGTTCACGATTACTCGCGACGAGTTCGCGGATGCGATCAACTGGGTGGCGCGGGCGTTGCCGGCGAAGCCGTTGAACCCGCTGCTCGGCGCGATCCGACTCACCAGCGGCTCCGGTTACGTGATCCTGGAGGCGTTCGACTACGAAGTTGCCGCCGTGACAAGCGCTGGGGCGGATGTGACATCACTGGGAACCACCTTGGTGTCCGGGCGCCTGCTGCAGGCGATCAGCAAGGCGCTGGCACGCAAGCCGGTGGAGTTCAAGACTGAGGGTGGTACTGCACGCATCCTGTGCGGGGCCGCAGAGTTCACGTTGCCCACCATGCTGGGGAGTGAGTACCCAGACCTGCCGACGCGGCCGGCCGACGCGGGCAGCGTGGACGCCGGACAGTTCGCGGAGGCGATCGCGCAAACCAGTTTCGCGGTGCACCGCGGCGACGGGTACTCGAGCATCAAGGCGGTGTGTTTCGACGTCGACCCGCTCGGCGGGTTGACGTTGTCGGCCACCGACCGCTACCGCGTCGCGACGAAGACGATCCCATGGCAGCCCACCATAGACAGCGACGGATCGCCGCCGGTTCGGCTCCTGGTCCCGCCGCGCGCGCTCGGCGACACCGCCCGCCTCGGCGGCGACACCGTGCACATCGGGTTCGAGGGCGCCGAGCCGCACCTGCTGAGCTTCCGCGGCGAGACCCGCACCGCGATCACCCAACTGCTCGGCGAGGACTTCCCGAAGCTCGACCCGCTGTTCCCCAACGAATACACCGCGATCGCCACGGTGTCGGTGCCGGACCTGGCCGAGCCGCTGGCCCGGGCGTTGGCGCTCGACGGCCGCGACTTCC
>NZ_LZKY01000211.1:0-19090 GCF_001673055.1 Mycobacterium sp. 1245801.1 | reverse complement strand
CCCGGGCATCGCTGGGCGGTGACGACCTGCTGCTCGTCGTCGACGACGCCCAACACCTGGACGTGCTGTCGGCCACCCTCGTCTACCAGCTGGCGCGCGACGGCGCCGGACGGCTCATCGTCACCGCCCGCGCCGACTCCGCTCCCGAGGCGATCGCGGCGCTGTGGGGTGACGACCTGCTCACCCGGCTCGACATCGAGCCGCCGGGCGGGGCGAGCGCCCCGGCGCAGATCGATACCTTCCTCGCCGAGCTGCCCGCCGCGGCGCGGTCGGTGCTGGAGTACCTCGCCGTCGCCGAGCCGCTCTCGGTCACCAATCTGACCGAGCTCGCCGGTGACGGCGCGGTGGCCGACAGCACGTCCAGGTGTTGGGCGTCGTCGACGACGAGCAGCAGGTCGTCACCGCCCAGCGATGCCCGGGCGGCCCGCAGCAGCGCGGCGGGCTTGCCGAGGTCGGTGATCTCCACCAGGTGGCTGAACGCCCCGAACGGGACCGCGCGTTCGGTGGGGGTGCCGGTGACCCAGCGGATGAGCGTGCTGGGATTGCGCTCGGCAAAACGCTCGGCGGCCACCCGGGCGAGGGTGGATTTGCCGACGCCGTCGGGGCCCACCACCACCGCTCCGCCGGCACCGCCGGCCAAGGCCGCATCGAGCCGCTCCGAGGCCGTCGCATGTTGGGGGACGTTCCATCGAATCGGCACCGCCGAATTTTATGGCGTGCGACCCGCGCGGCAGGGCGAAAGGCCCAGATATGACGGGTGTCGGGCGGTTGGTCTACCTTTAGCGGATATGCCCGGCGAACGCGATTCATCAGGCGAGTGGTCGGTGTGTGTGTACTGCGCATCCGGCCCGCAACACCCCGAATTGCTCGGCCTCGCTACGGAACTCGGCGAGGCGATCGCCGAGCGCGGCTGGACGCTGGTGTGGGGCGGCGGCCGGGTGTCGGCGATGGGTGCGGTCGCGACCGCGGCGCGCGCCCGCGTCGGCCGCACCGTCGGCGTCATCCCCAAAATCCTGATGCGCCGCGAGATCGCCGACGACGAAGCCGACCAGCTGATCGTCAGCGACACCATGCACGAGCGCAAGCAGGCCATGGAAGACCGTGCCGACGCGTTCGTCGTCCTGCCGGGCGGCATCGGCACCCTCGACGAGTTGCTCGACGCGTGGACGACGGCCTTCCTCGGCCTGCACGACAAACCCATCGTGCTGCTGGATCCCTTCGGCCACTACGAGGGGCTGTGGACCTGGCTGTGCGCGTTGCTGGACAGCGGTTACGTCTCCCAGGCGGCGATGGACCGACTGACGCTGGTCGACAAGGTGAGTGCGGCGCTGGAAGCGTGCGCGCCCGGCTGAGGCCGCCCCCGGTTTGCCACCCCTACTAGGCTGTCCGCCGAGCTTGACTTTGGAAACGAATCGAGGGGATCACGTGTCCGATCGTGACGGGGGAGCGCGCACGGCGGTCAAACTGACCGACGTCGCAATGCGGGCGCCGGCCGTGCTGGCCGACCTGCCGGTGATCGTGCGCGGCGCGATGACCGGGCTGCTGGCCCAGCCGGGCTCCAAGAAATCGATCGGCACGGTGTTCGCCGACCGGGCCGCCCGCTACGGCGACCGGATCTTCCTGCGCATGGGCGATCAGCAACTGACCTACCGCGACGCCAACGCCGCCGCCAACCGGTATGCCGCCGTGCTGGCCGCGCGGGGTGTCGGCCAAGGCGACGTCGTCGCCATCATGCTGCGCAACTCGCCCAACACCGTGCTGGCCATGCTGGCCGCGGTCAAATGCGGCGCGGTTGCCGGGATGCTCAACTACCACCAGCGCGGCGAGGTGCTCGCGCACAGCCTCGGCCTACTGGACGCCAAGGTGCTCATCGCCGAGGCCGACCTGGTCAGCGCGGTCGCCGAGTGCGGCGGCGCGGGCAGCACCGAGACGTTGACCGTCGAGGACCTGGAGCGGTTCGCGGTGAGCGCCCCGGCCACCAACCCGGCCTCGGCGTCGGCGGTGCATGCCAGGGACACCGCCTTCTACATCTTCACCTCGGGCACAACGGGTTTCCCCAAGGCCAGTGTCATGACACACCTGCGGTGGCTCAAGGCGCTCGCCGCGTTCGGCGGTATCGGGTTGCGGCTGAAGAGCTCCGACACCCTCTACTGCTGCCTGCCGCTGTACCACAACAACGCGCTGACGGTGGCGCTGTCGTCGGTCATCAACTCGGGGGCGACGCTGGCGCTGGGCAAGTCGTTCTCGGCGTCGAAGTTCTGGGACGAAGTGATCGCCAACGAGGCCACGGCGTTCATCTACATCGGCGAGGTGTGCCGGTACCTGCTCAACCAGCCGGCCAAGCCCACCGACCGCTCGCACAAGGTGCGGGTGATCGCCGGAAACGGCCTGCGCCCCGAGATCTGGGACGAGTTCACCAAGCGGTTCGGCATCGCCAGGGTGTGCGAGTTCTACGCCTCCAGCGAGGGCAACGCCGCGTTCATCAACGTCTTCAACGTGCCCCGCTCCACCGGCATCTTCCCCATGCCGCTGGCCTACGTCGAGTACGACCCCGACACCGGCGCCCCGCTGCGTGACGAGAACGGGCGGGTGCGTCGCGTGCCGGCCGGAGAGCCCGGTTTGTTGCTCAGCCCGGTCAACCGGCTGCAGCCCTTCGACGGCTACACCGACCCCGAGTCGAGCGAAAAGAAGTTGGTGCGCAACGCTTTTCGCGAGGGTGATTGCTGGTTCAACACGGGCGACGTGATGAGCCCGCAGGGTCTGGGGCACGCCGCGTTCGTCGACCGGCTCGGCGACACCTTCCGCTGGAAGGGCGAGAACGTGGCCACCACGCAGGTCGAGGCGGCGCTGGCGTCCGACGACTCCGTCGAGGACTGCACGGTGTTCGGCGTCGAGGTGCCGCGCACCGGCGGTCGCGCCGGGATGACCGCGGTCAAGCTGCGCGGCGGCGCCGAGTTCGACGGGAAGTCGCTGGCCCGTGCCGTCTACGAGCAGCTGCCGGTCTATGCGCTGCCGCTGTTCGTGCGGGTGGTGGAGTCGATCGAGCAGACCACGACGTTCAAGAGCCGCAAGGTGGAGCTGCGCGAGCAGGCCTACGGGCCCGACGTCAAGGACCCGCTCTATGTGCTGGCCGGGCGCGACGAGGGCTACGTGCCGTTCTACGACGGGTACCCGGACGAGGTGGCCGAGGGCAAGCGCCCGTAAGCCGTCGGCGGTCCCCGGGCCGCACGCACGGCGGCGACCGGGCACCATGTACGTGTGCAACCGACACCGCCGGCGTCAGCCGGCCGATCGACTCTGTGCGGCCGCCCGGTCGCCGGCGATCGCGCGCTGATCATGGCGATCGTCAACCGCACCCCGGACTCGTTCTATGACCGGGGGGCGACGTTCAGCGACGAGGCCGCCAGGGCGGCGGTGCACCGGGCCGTCGCCGAGGGAGCCGATGTCATCGACGTCGGCGGCGTCAAGGCCGGCCCCGGTCAAGAGGTCGACGCCGACACCGAGATCGCCCGGCTGGTGCCGTTCATCGAGTGGCTACGCGACGCCTATCCGGACCAGCTGATCAGCGCCGACACCTGGCGCGCCGAGGTGGCCAAGGTGGCCTGTGCGGCCGGTGCGGACCTGATCAACGACACCTGGGGCGGCATCGACCCCGCGCTGCCGGAGGTGGCCGCGGAGTTCGGTGCCGGCCTGGTGTGTTCGCACACCGGCAACGCGCTGCCGCGCACCCGCCCGTTCCGGGTGAACTACGGGACCACCACCCGCGGCGTGGTCGACGACGTCATCGCCCAGGTCACCGCCGCCGCCGAGCGGGCGGTGGCGTGCGGCGTGGCCCGCGACCGGGTGCTGATCGACCCGACCCACGACTTCGGCAAGAACACGTTTCACGGGCTGCTGCTGTTGCGTCACGTGGGCGATCTCGTTAATACCGGGTGGCCCGTGCTGATGGCTTTGAGCAACAAGGACTTCGTCGGGGAGACTCTGGGTGTGGAATTGACTGAGCGGCTCGAGGGGACGTTGGCCGCCACCGCGCTCGCGGCCGCGGCCGGTGCGCGGATGTTTCGCGTCCACGAGGTCGCGGCCACCCGCCGGGTGCTGGAAATGGTGGCCTCGATCCAGGGCACGCGCCCCCCGACGCGCACGGTGAGGGGGCTGGCATGACGGCATCGGACCTGTTCGCCGGCGATCTGGCCAACGACAGGGTGCTCGCCGCCCGGCCCGGCGATGTGTGGTTGGCCAACGACAGGCGCAACCGCCCGAGCTGGACCATCGCCGAACTGGAGGCCGCGAAGGCCGGGCGGACCGTCTCGGTGGTGCTGCCGGCCCTCGACGAGGAAGAGACCATCGCGTCGGTTATCGAGAGCATCTCGCCGCTGCTCCGGGATTCTGGAGGGCTGGTCGACGAGCTGATCGTGCTGGACTCCGGCTCCACCGACGACACCGAGATCCGGGCCGTCGCCGCCGGCGCGCGCGTCGTCAGCCGCGAGCAGGCCCTGCCCGAGGTGCCGATACGCCCCGGAAAGGGCGAGGCGCTGTGGCGCTCGCTGGCGGCCACCAGCGGCGACATCGTGGTGTTCGTCGACTCCGACCTGATCAACCCGCACCCGATGTTCGTGCCGTGGCTGGTCGGCCCGCTGCTCACCGGCGACGGCGTTCACCTGGTCAAGAGCTTCTACCGCCGGCCGCTGCGGGGCAGCGAGCTCAGCGACGTGGGCGACGTCGGCGGCGACGTCAGCGCCACCGGCGGTGGGCGGGTCACCGAGCTGGTGGCCCGGCCGTTGCTCGCGGCGCTGCGGCCCGAGTTGGGGTCCATCCTGCAGCCGCTCGGCGGGGAGTACGCGGCCACCCGGGAACTGCTGACGTCGGTGCCGTTCGCGCCTGGCTACGGCGTGGAGATCGGCCTGCTGGTGGACACCTTCGACCGGCTGGGTCTGGAGGCGATCGCCCAGGTCAATCTGGGGGTGCGGGCGCATCGCAACCGGCCCCTGGCCGAGTTGGGCGTGATGAGCCGCCAGATCATCGCCACCCTGCTCTCGCGCTGCGGTATCCCGGACTCCGGCGTGGGGCTGACCCAGTTCGTCGCCGACGGCCCCGAGGGGCACGGCTACACCCAGCGCACCTCGCCGGTGTCGCTGGCGGACCGCCCCCCGATGCAGGCGATCAGGCCCCGGTAGGCCCGCGCGGGGTCACGCTGACCGCCGCCGTGTCGGTGGCATAGGGCAGTATCGATCCCGTGGCGTTGGTGTTGCTGTACCTGGTGGTTCTGGTGCTGGTGGCGATCGTCCTGTTCGGCGCGGCCAGCCTGTTGTTCGGTCGCGGCGAGCAGCTGCCGCCCCTGCCGCGCGGGACGACGGCCACCGTGCTGCCCGCGTTCGGGGTGACCGGCTCCGACGTCGACGCGGTCAAGTTCACCCAAGTGCTGCGCGGCTACAAGACCAGTGAAGTGGACTGGGTGCTGGACCGGCTCGCGCGGGAGCTCGAGGCGCTGCGCGGCCAGCTGGCCGCCGTGCACGCCGCGCCGGCCGCCGGGCAAGACGCCGAAAACCAATCCGGGGAACCCGACGACGGCGAGGATCGTCAGGACTCAGTGTGAGTGAAGACGAGCTGGTTCGCTGCAGTTGGGCGACCGTGCGGCCGGGACCCGATTTCGAGCTCTACCGCGACTACCACGATCGCGAATGGGGCCAACCGGTACGCGACGGGATCGCGTTGTTCGAGCGGATGAGCCTGGAGGCCTTTCAAAGCGGCCTGTCCTGGCTGATCATTCTGCGGAAACGGGAGAATTTCCGGCGCGCGTTCGACCGGTTCGACATCTCCAAGGTCGCCGCATACACCGACGCCGACGTGCAGCGGCTGCTGGCGGATCAGGGAATCGTGCGCAACCGCGCCAAGATTGAGGCGACCATCGCCAACGCGCGTGCCGCCGCCGAACTGGGCACCGCGGCGGACCTGGCGGACCTGCTGTGGTCCTTCGCGCCGTCGCCGCGAAACCGGCCGGCCGACCCGTCCGAAATCCCCTCGGCCACTGACGAATCGAAGGCCATGGCGCGGGAACTCAAGCGGCGCGGGTTCCGTTTCGTCGGCCCGACCACCGCCTATGCGCTGATGCAGGCGACCGGGATGGTCGACGACCATATCCGCGGTTGCTGGGTGCCCGCAACAGCCCGCTGAGCACACAGATGCGGGTCTTTGTACAAGTGGTGACCTGGATAGGGAACAATGGGGGGGTGATAAGGCAGTTCGATGCCGGGCATGGCTTGAAGTTCGCTGGCGGGGCTTGCTCGGCGCCGACCAGGTCCGCACGGGCGGGCCAGCTCGAATCTGGAGGGAGTACTCGATGGCGGCGATGAAGCCCCGGACCGGAGACGGTCCTCTGGAAGCAACAAAGGAGGGGCGCGGCATCGTGATGCGGGTACCACTTGAGGGAGGCGGTCGACTGGTCGTCGAACTGACGCCGGACGAAGCCGCTGCCCTCGGTGACGAGCTCAAGGGCGTCACGAGCTCCAGCTAGAGCTTGCCGCCGAACGGATGTCGGCGGCGCTACGCACACACCTTCCGATAGATCTCCAGGGTCTGCTCGGCGACGTGGGCCCAGGAGAACTCCTCGACGCAGCGCTGGCGTCCTGCCTTGCCATAGCGCTGCGCTTTTTCGCGGTCGGCGATCAGCTCGTTGACCGCTGCGGCCAGTCCGGCCTGATAGCCCCGAGCGTCGTCGGGGTCGTAATGCACCAGCGTCCCGGTGATCCCGTCGGCGACCACCTCCGGGATTCCGCCGACGTCGGAGGCCACCACCGCGGTCGAGCAGGCCATCGCCTCCAGATTCACGATCCCCAACGGCTCGTACACCGACGGGCACACGAAAACCGATGCCGCCGACAAGATTTCGCGTAGCTCACCGATGGGTAGCATCTCGCGGATCCAGAACACCCCGGTGCGGCTGCGGGCCAGGCCGGCCACGGCGTCACGAATCTCCTCGGCGATCTCCGGGGTATCGGGGGCGCCGGCGCACAACACCACCTGCGCCTCCGGGCTGAACCGGTGGGCGGCCGCCACCAGGTGCGCCAGTCCCTTCTGCCGGGTGATCCGGCCCACGAACACCACGATGGGCCGGGCCGGGTCGACGCCCAGTTCGGCGAGCATCGATCCGGTTTGCACCGGCCCGGCCGGATACCAGACGTCGGTGTCGACGCCGTTGCGGATGACGTGCACGGCGCTGGGATCCAGTGCGGGATAGACGCGCAGCACGTCCTCGCGCATCGCGGTGCTGACCGCGATGACGGCATCGGCGGCCAGCACCGCGGTCTGCTCGACCCAGCTCGAGATGCGGTAGCCGCCACCGAGTTGCTCGGCCTTCCACGGGCGCAGCGGCTCGAGCGAATGCGCGGTCAGGACGTGCGGGACCCCGTACAGCAGCGTGGCCAGATGCCCGGCCATGCCGGTGTACCAGGTGTGCGAATGCACCACGCTGGCTTCCGATGCCGCGTTGGCCATCATCAAATCGGACGACAGGATCGACATCGCCGCGTTGGCGCCCTGCAGCCGGGGGTCGGGCTGGTGCACGTACGCGCCCGGGCGAGGCGTGCCCATGCAGTGCACGTCGACCGGGCACAGCCGGCGCAGCTGGGCGACGAGTTCGGTGACGTGTACCCCCGCGCCCCCGTAGACCTCCGGTGGGTACTCCCGCGTCATCATCGCCACCCGCATACCCGCACGGTAGTTCGCGAGCGAGGGCGGCCGCGAGTCGGGTTGGCCACAACGTCCGGGCGGTCTTCGGCGTGTGCGCGGCCAAATACCTTGACGGACAGCCGCACAGAACTCCGCCAATCGACCGTGCCCCCTGGCAGCCCTTGGCCACGGCCGATAGGTTTGACACCATGAGGGAAGCGCCACACGTGCTGGGCATCGTCCTGGCCGGCGGTGAGGGCAAGCGGCTGTATCCGCTGACCGCGGACCGCGCCAAGCCCGCCGTTCCCTTCGGGGGCGCCTATCGGCTGATCGACTTCGTCCTGTCCAATCTCGTCAACGCCCGGTATCTGCGCATCTGCGTTCTCACCCAGTACAAGTCGCATTCACTGGACCGTCACATCTCGCAGAACTGGCGGCTGTCCGGCCTGGCCGGTGAGTACATCACGCCGGTGCCCGCCCAGCAGCGCCTCGGCCCCCGCTGGTACACCGGCTCGGCCGACGCGATTTACCAGTCACTCAATCTGATCTATGACGAAGACCCCGACTACATAGTCGTTTTCGGCGCCGACCACGTGTACCGGATGGACCCCGAGCAGATGGTCCGGTTCCACATCGACAGCGGCGCCGGCGCGACGGTCGCCGGCATCCGGGTGCCGCGCGGCGAAGCCACCGCGTTCGGCTGCATCGACTCCGACGAGTCGGGCCGCATTCGTAACTTCGTGGAGAAGCCGTTGGATCCGCCGGGAACCCCGGACGACCCCGAGCAGACGTTCGTGTCGATGGGCAACTACATCTTCACCACCAAGGTGCTCATCGACGCGATCCGCGCCGACGCCGACGACGACCACTCCGATCACGACATGGGCGGCGACATCATCCCGCGTCTGGTCGCCGACGGGATGGCCGCCGTCTACGACTTCAACGACAACGAGGTGCCCGGGGCCACCGATCGAGACCGGGCCTACTGGCGTGACGTCGGAACGCTGGACGCCTTCTACGATGCGCACATGGACCTGGTGTCGGTGCACCCGGTGTTCAACCTGTACAACAAGCGCTGGCCGATCCGGGGCGAGTCGGAGAACCTGGCGCCGGCCAAGTTCGTCAACGGCGGTTCGGCGCAGGAGTCGGTGGTGGGTGCGGGCAGCATCATCTCGGCGGCCTCGGTGCGCAACTCGGTGCTGTCGTCCAATGTGGTGGTCGACGACGGCGCGATCGTGGAGGGCAGCGTGATCATGCCCGGCGCCCGGGTCGGCCGCGGCGCGGTGGTGCGCCACGCGATCCTGGACAAGAACGTCGTCGTCGGGCCGGGCGAGATGGTGGGCGTCGACCTGGAAAAGGACCGGGAGCGCTTCGCGATCAGCGCCGGCGGTGTGGTCGCGGTGGGCAAGGGCGTCTGGATCTAGCCCGGTATCTCCGGGATAGCCATAGGACCTTTCGAATCCGACGAACGCCGCATCGCCACTTTGCCAATCCCACGAAAAGGTTGGCGTCGGCACAGCCGCTGAGTTCGACCCCAGCCGGGTCACCATCGGGCCGGTCAGCTCGGTGTCCTGGAAAAAGGTCCAGATGAAAGATGCCGTGCCGCAACGCGTTTCGAAGCCCACGCGGCCGGGATCTGATGACGGCTCCGGGGCGTCAGCGTGCCGGCGCCGCCCGGATACATTGCGCGCCAACGGGTGCGGGCTGGCGGCCGTTCGGCTTACTACCCTAAACGGCCGGCCCGGGGAGCTACCAGAGGTGGGGCACCAGCCGGTACCGGACCCGCTCGGCGTATTCGGGGTAGCCGGGCAGTTCGCGGTTCAGCAACTTTTCTTCGTCGAAGATGCGCAGCGTGAGCACCAGGGTGCCGGGGATGACGAAGAGCAGTCCCCAGTAGGAGCCGAGCGCTAAGGGGATCCCGATCATCATGATCACATTTCCGACGTACATCGGGTGCCGCACGAATCTGTAGAGGCCGTGGGAGACCACCGTCTGGCCCGTTTCCACAGTGACCGTGGCGGCGGCATAACTGTTCTGGACGATCACCAGCATGGCGATGCCGAGCCCCATCGCCACCAGCACGTCGCCGAGCACCGACAGCCAGGGCGGCACCGACGACCAGCCGAACCGATGATCGAGCGCGCTGAACACCATGGTCGCGAACAGGCCCGCGAACGAGCCGGTGATGATGAACTTCTGCGCCTTGCGGGGCTCGGCCCGCGGGCCCGCGCGCATGCGGCGCTGCAGGGCCGCCGGATTGGTCCGGCCCAGGTAAACGGTGGGGACGATGGTGGCCACCGTGAACACCGCGATGAAAAGCCAGGCCTGCCAATAGTGCAGCGTGCCCGCCGGCAGCAGCAGGATCAGGATCCACGAGAGGATGCCCCAGAGGGAGGTCGCCGTTACCCGGATTCCGGTCTTCATCGCGCTCCTAGCAGCGTAGATCGCGGCGCCGAAAAGCCGTGGCACCCAGAATCATCAACCCTACGTCGATGGCGAGTAGCCATAACAGGGGTACGACGGTGAAATCTGAGCCGATCCGCGGGATGTGTGCGAACGGTTCGGCGTCGAGCAACCATTGCGAGAACCCGGCCAGCGACCCGATCAGATACAGGGCGACGAAGCCGACCAGCACACCCCAGGCCGCCGGTGTCAGTCGCGGCGCGACGCCGAACAGGAAGGCCGTCACGGCCGACAACAGCCACACCGCGGGCAGTTGGACGGCGGCGCTGGCAACGACCATCGGCAGCTTGCCGGCGACATCGCCCGCCGCGACGCCGTAGACGACGCCCGCGGTGAGCCCGCTGGCCAGCATCGCCACCGCGGATCCGGCGAGCGCCGTCACCAAATGGCTTGCCAGCCAACGGGTTCGCGAGACGGCACCGGCAAGCACCGTTTCGGCTCGCTGACTCGACTCTTCCTGGTGTAACCGCAACGTCAGCGAAACGGCGAACGCGGCGGCCACCATGCCCATCATGGCGAACGCGACGGCGATGAACGCCTCCTCGAGCGCGCTGGTGCCGCCCATTCGTGCCACGATGTCGCGCGCTTCGCCACTGTCGCCCAGCTCGTCGCCGATGCCGTGCACCACGCTGCCGATCAGCAGGCCGTACAGACACAGGCCCACGGTCCATAACAGCAGCGCGGCGCGGTCCAGCCGCCACGTGAGCCCGAACGCATCGCCCAGCGTCGGTCCGGCCTCGGCGGGACCCGGGCGCTCCGCGATGAGCCCGGCGCCGACGTCACGGCCGGCCAGCAGCCGATACGCCAGGAGGGTCAGCGCGGCCGTCGTCACCAGGTGCAGCAGCAGCACCCACCACCGATCACCGGCATACGGCTTGACCAGCAGCGACCACCCCAGCGGGGACAGCCACGACAGCGTGCCGTCACCGGCGTCGCCCACGGCACGCAGGGTGAACGCGGTACCCAGCACGGCGAACGCGGCGCCGCGGGCGAACCGGGCGCTCGGCGAAAGCTGCGCGGCCACCGCCGCGACGGCGGTGAACACCAGGCCGGAGCAGGCCAGCGCCGCCCCGAAGGCCAGCGACCCGGCGGCCGGGACATCGGTGCTCAACAGCCCGGCCGCACCGATCGCCCCGGTGGCAACCGACGCTCCGAACGACAGCAGCAGCGCCGCGCTCAGGGCGGCGTAGCGGCCGATCGCGGTCGAGTCCACCAGCTCGGTCCGCCCGTTCTCCTCGTCGGCGCGCGTGTGCCGGATCACCGCGAGGATGACCGCCACCGCGATCAGCACGTGGAACATCCCGGCCTTCCAAATGCCCACGGCGCCAAGGCTGGCGTTGTAGACCTGGCCATACAGGGCGCGCTGGGCCGGGCTGGCCATGATGGCGGCCGCGAACCCGGCGCGATCCGACGCGGTGGGGTAGACCTTCTCGATGCTGCCGACGTACACGGTGGCCAGGGGCACTGACAGCAGCAACACCCACAGCGGCATCGAGATCCGGTCGCGGCGCAGGTAGAGGCGCAGCATCGAGAGCGTTCCGGAGAAGTGTGAACCACCACGTGGCGCGGGTGATGCCAACGGCCGGTCCAGCGTTGACGTGCTCATGACAGCGAAACCTTTGCCGCATCGCGTCCGTGCCGACCGTCGCCGCCCGACGTGTCGTAATGGCGCAGGAAAAGCTCCTCGAGGGTCGGCGGCTGGCTGACAAGACTGCGCACCCCGGCGTCGCCGAGCACGCGGATGAGCTCACCGAGGCTTTCGCTGTCGACCTGGGCGCGCAGCGTATTGCCCTCGACGCTGATGTCCTCGACGCCTTTGATCCGCCTGAGATCGCCCGGGTCGCCGGTCATCTCGGCCTTGATCGAGGTGCGGCTCAGGTGCCGCATCGAGCTCAGCGAACCGCTTTCGACGGTCTTGCCGGCCCGGATGATCGTCACCCGTTCGCACAACGCTTCCGTTTCGGCCAGGATGTGGCTGGACAACAACACCGTCGTGCCCCGGTCGCGGGCCTGGGCCACGCATTGCTGAAACACGTTCTCCATCAACGGGTCCAGGCCGCTGCTCGGCTCGTCGAGGAGCAGCAGCCTGGCATGGGACGAGAAGGCCGAAATCAGCGAGACCTTCTGGCGATTGCCCTTGGAGTAGGTGCGCGCCTTCTTGTGCGGGTCCAGGTCGAAGCGCTCGATCAACTCGGCGCGGCGCTTCTTGTCGATGCCACCCCGCATCCGGGCCAGCAGGTCGATAATCTCACCGCCGGTCAGCGACGGCCACAACGTCACATCGCCTGGCACGTAAGCGATGTGGCGATGCAGGGCGACGGCCTGTGTCCACGGGTCGCCGCCGAGCAGCCGCACACTGCCGCCGTCGGCTTTCACCAGGCCCAACAGGACGCGGATGGTCGTGGACTTCCCGGCGCCGTTGGGCCCGAGGAACCCGTGGACCTCTCCCTCCCGCACCGTGAGGTCCAGGCCGTCCAGCGCTCGAACCGCACCGAAATTCTTTGTCAGACCCCGGATCTCGATCGGTGCGAATCCGTCGGCGTTTTCAGTCGGCATCAGATCCTCCTTGATCTTCGGCGGCCAGGAATGCGTCGTACATGGTCCGGTCGGTCAGCAGGCCCTCGGTGTAGACCTCAAGCGCGGGCAGAATCATGTCGCGCGAGTAGTCGCGCAGCACTGCCCGCAAATCTGTTGGTGTTTCATGCATTTGGATGTAGAGGAGGAAGCCGCCGCCGCCGGTGATGGCCAAATACCTGGCCCGCCCCTTGGGGTCTCGGCTGGGTTTGATCGTCCCGGCGCGCACGCCTTCTGCCATGTATTCCTCGGCATTGTCAATCATCCTGCGCCACAACATGTTCGCCAAGTCGCCGCCGGTCTGCATGCTGCGCACCAGGTAAGCCATCAGCGGCGCGTACTCCTCGATCTCGGCCATCTGGGCGAACCACGTGGCGGGGTCGTTGGATTGCAGCGCCTCGGACTTGTTGCCGCGGATCGTCTCGGCGATGTAGTCCTCGCACGCCTTGCGCAGGCCCTCCTTGGAGCCGAAGTGGTGAATGACCAGCGCGGCGCTGACGCCGGCCGCTTCGGCGATGGCGCGAAGGCCGACGCCGAACCCGTGCTCGCCGAATTGCTCGATGGCCGCATCTCTGATCCGGGCGGCGGCCGTCAGGTCGGCTGAACGCATGTTCAGTACGCTAAACGCATGTTCAGCCCGCGGTCAAGGAGGGCGCGCGTCAAAAATTCATAAAGATGCGGACGGTCCCGGAAAGCCCGAGCTCAAGGCGACGGAGGCGGCTGGTGCAAAACGATGGGCCGGGGCGACTCAGTCGCGAACGGCGGCCAGGATGCCGTCGCCGAGGGGCACCAGCGCCGGGGTGAGCCGCTCGTCCTCGGCGATCAGGCGCGCCGCCTCCCGCACGGCGACCACCTCGGCGTCGCGGGCGGCCGGATCGCCGGCCCGTCCGCCCAGCGCGGCGCGGTGCACCACGATCACGCCGCCGGGCCGCAGCAACCGCACACCCTCGACGACGTAGTCCGGCTGATCGATCGGGTCGGCGTCGATGAACACCAGGTCATAGGACGCGTCGGCGAGCCGGGTGAGTACCTCCTGGGCGCGGCCGCCGATCAGCCGGGTGCGCGACGGTCCGATGCCGGCTTCGGTGAACGCCTGCTTGGCCAGCCGCAGATATTCGGGTTCGAGGTCGATGGTCGTCAGCACACCGTCGTCGCTCATGCCGGACAGCAACCACAGGCCGCTGACGCCCGCGCCGGTGCCCACCTCGGCGACGGCCTTGCCGCCACTGAGCTTGGTCAGCAGGCTCAGCAGGGCACCGACCGCCGGCGTCACCGCGCCCGCACCGATGTCCACGGCCCGCTCGCGGGCGGCCGCCAACAGCGCGTCTTCCGATATCGAGGCTTCGGCGTGCGCGAAGAGCGCATCGGCCCGACTGGGCGCCGTCTGGCCGGGGGCTTCTGCGTCGGTGCCGTCCATGCCCGCAGCGTATTCCACTTCGCCGCGCGCTCCGGCAGGCGCGCCTGAGTCCGATCGGGGTGACACGCCCAACTGTGCCGATGCGTTTAAGGTCACTGCGCGATGGATATCTCCTGCACAGCGCAGGTAACGATACGGTTTCTCAGGTTCAGCTCAGACTGTTCATATACCGCACATACTCCGGTACGCGACGGTAGCCCTATGGATCGCGGAGGGCGTTGGACCGGGAATACCGACTGGGAACTACCTGTTGCCGCCAGTGACGAAGTGTCACTACTTGGCACGCCCGATTCGGAGGATTCGATCATCACCACGCTTCTCAGCCCCTCCAGCATGTCGCACGCGCAGGGGCTCCCCGCCGACGGGTGGGTGGAGCCGTCCGACGCGCCGCACGGCACCGCGGTGTTCGACGCGACCGGGGACAAGGCGGCCATGCCGTCGTGGGACGAGTTGGTGCGCCAGCACGCCGACCGCGTGTACCGGCTGGCTTACCGGCTTTCGGGCAACCAGCACGACGCCGAGGACCTCACCCAGGAGACCTTCATCCGGGTCTTCCGGTCGGTGCAGAACTACCAGCCCGGGACGTTCGAGGGCTGGCTGCACCGCATCACCACCAACCTCTTCCTCGACATGGTGCGCCGGCGCTCGCGCATCCGGATGGAGGCGTTGCCCGAGGATTACGAGCGGGTGCCCGCCGATGAGCCCAACCCCGAGCAGATCTACCACGACTCCAGGCTGGGCCCGGACCTGCAGGCCGCGCTCGATTCACTGCCGCCGGAATTCCGCGCCGCCGTCGTGCTGTGTGACATCGAGGGCCTGTCTTACGAGGAGATCGGCGCCACGTTGGGCGTCAAACTGGGCACCGTGCGCAGCCGCATTCACCGCGGGCGCCAGGCGCTGCGGGATTACCTGGCCGCGCACCCCGACCACGACGTGGCGCGCGCCAAGTCGGCGTAATCACCGGTCGCCCGCCTAACGTTCGGGCAGCTATTCAGCGGCTTTGCGGCCTTACCCTCGGTATCGCGCGGTCTGTCGCGCTACATTCGACATAAGGCGGCAATAAGAAATGAGTGGCGAGGAGTTGGTGATGCCCGATCGTGGACATGTGTTCCGCCGCGCGTTCTCCTGGCTCCCCGCTCAGTTCGCCTCCCAGAGCGACGCGCCCATCGGCGCCCCCCGCCAGTTCGGCTCCACCGAGCACCTGTCCGTCGAAGCGATCGCGGCGTTCGTCGACGGCGAACTGCGGATGAACGCCCATCTGCGCGCCGCGCATCATCTGTCGTTGTGCGCCCAGTGCGCGGCCGAGGTCGAGGACCAGAGCCGGGCCCGCGCGGCGCTGCGCGATTCGCGCCCCATCCGCATCCCCAGCACCCTGCTCGGCATGCTGGCCGACATTCCCTACGAGTCGCCCGACGACTCCTCCATGGCCGCCGACCGGTTCGCCGATCGGGACGGCCGGGAGCGGCGCAAGCGCCGGTAGCCGATCGGCGCCCCGCCCCTTCGAGGCGTCCCCCGCGCGCGTTCATGCCGACCGATGGCGGGCCATGGATACTAGGGTGGACACGGACAACGCCGGTGCCGCGTATTTCGCCCGGCAAAGGCCCGTCTCGAGCGCTCAAGCAGAGGATCCAAAAGGGACAACGTGACCTCCGACCAAGGCTACGACCAAGCAAAAGACAGCGGCAACCGCTTAGCGCCGCGCCCCATCTCGCGTCCGCCGGTCGACCCCGCGTCGCGCCGGGAGTTCGGTCGTCCCGAGGGGCTGCGCGGGTCGTTCGTGGCCCAACGGGTCCGTCCGCAGAAGTACCGCGACCAGGCCGACTTCCGGCCCAGCGACCGACCGGCCGACCCCGTATTGCAAGAGGCGTTCCACCGGCCGGACGGCAGCCCCGATTCGCTGCAGCGCCACCCGGTGGACGCCAATGCGCTGGCCGCCGAGAAAGACGGTGTGGGGCCCGACGAGCTCGACGACCCCTGGCGAGACCCGGGCGCCGCGGCCGCATTGGGCACGCCGGCGGTGCCGCCGTCGCGCTCCGGTACCGCCCTGGGTTACGGCGGCAAACTGGGCGTGCGCGACGTGTTGTTCGGCGGCAAGGTGTCCTACCTCGCGTTGCTGGTGCTGCTGCTGATCGCGTTGGTCATCGGTGTGCTCGGCGGTGTGATCGGCCGCAAGACGGCCGAAGTCGCCGAGGCCTTCACCACCTCGAAGGTGACGCTGTCCACCAGCGGCAACGGCGAAGGCCCGGCCGGCCGGTTCGCCAAGGTTGCGGCCGCGACGGCGGGCGCCGTGGTGACCATCGAGTCCAAGAGCGACCAGGAAGGCATGCAGGGCTCCGGCGTCGTCATCGACGGCCGCGGCTACATCGTCACCAACAACCACGTCATCTCCGAGGCGGCGAACAACCCCAGCCAGTTCAAGACGACCGTGGTCTTCAACGACGGCAAAGAGGTGCCGGCGAACCTGGTGGGCCGCGACCCCAAGACCGACCTGGCCGTGCTGAAGGTCGACAACGTCGACAACCTGTCGGTGGCGCGCCTCGGTGATTCCGACAAGGTGCGGGTGGGCGACGAGGTGCTGGCCGCGGGTGCGCCGCTGGGGCTGCGCAGCACCGTCACGCACGGCATCATCAGCGCGCTGCACCGGCCGGTGCCGCTGTCGGGCGAGGGCTCGGACACCGACACCGTGATCGACGCGCTGCAGACCGACGCGTCGATCAACCACGGGAACTCCGGCGGCCCGCTGATCGACATGGACTCCCAGGTGATCGGCATCGACACCGCCGGTAAGTCGTTGTCCGACAGCGCAAGCGGGCTGGGCTTCGCCATCCCGATCAACGAGGCCAAGCAGGTCGCCCAGACGCTGATCAAGGACGGCAAGATCGTCCACCCGACGCTGGGGGTCAGCACCCGGTCGGTGAGCAACGCGATCGCCTCCGGCGCCCAGGTGGCCAACGTCAAGGCCGGCAGCCCCGCGCAGAAGGGCGGCGTCCTGGAGAACGACGTCGTCGTCAAGGTCGGCAATCGCAAGGTCGCCGACGCCGACGAGTTCGTCGTCGCGGTGCGGCAGTTGACCATTGGCCAGGACTCGCCGATCGAGGTCGTCCGCGACGGCCGGCACGTCACGCTGACGGTCAAGCCGGACCCTGACCAAAGCTGATGTTCGGCAGCCTGAGCTGGGAGCACATGCTCGTCCTCGTCGTGGTCGGGCTGGTGGTCCTCGGGCCAGAGCGGCTGCCGGGTGCCATCCGGTGGACGTCCAACGCCTTGCGTCAGGCGCGCGACTACCTCAGCGGGGTAACCAGTCAGCTGCGTGAGGACCTCGGCCCCGAGTTCGACGATCTGCGCGTTCCGCTGAGCGAGCTGCAGAAGCTGCGGGGCATGACACCGCGCGCGGCGCTGACCAAGCATCTGCTGGACGGCGACGATTCGTTCCTGACCGGAGCCTTCGACAAACCGGCCAACGGCGCCCCGCCGCAAGCCCCGCACCCGGCCCCGCCCGCCGCGAACGGCCAGGCACTGGCGGCCGAACAGCAGTCCGGCGGTCACACGCCGTTCGATACCGACGCGACCTGAACCGTCAGCGCCGGGTCGGATCGAGCCCGAGCGATACGCCGGCCAGCCCGCGCTTGCGTGACGACAAGCTGTCGGCCACCCCGCGCAGCGCCTTGCCGACCGGCGAATCGGGCGCGCTCAGCACCAGCGGCGCGCCGGAGTCGCCCGCGGCCACCAGCTCGGGATCCAGCGGGATCTGACCCAGCAGTGGCACGTCGGCGCCCACCGCGCGGGTCAGCCGCTCGGCCACCTGCCGGCCGCCGCCCTCGCCGAACACCTGCAGCGTGGAGCCGTCGGGCAGGGTGAGGCCGGACATGTTCTCCACCACGCCGACGACGCGCTGACGGGTCTGCAGCGCGATGCTGCCGGCCCGCTCGGCGACCTCGGCCGCGGCCAGCTGCGGCGTCGTCACCACCAAGATCTCGGCGTTGGGAATCAGCTGCGCCACCGAGATGGCGATGTCGCCGGTGCCCGGCGGCAGGTCGAGCAGCAGCACGTCCAGGTCACCCCAGTACACGTCGGCCAGGAACTGCTGCAGCGCCCGGTGCAGCATCGGCCCGCGCCACACCACCGGGGTGTTGCCCTCGGTGAACTGGGCGATGGAGATGACCCGCACCTCGTGCGCGATGGGCGGCAGGATCATCGACTCGACCTGGGTGGGCCGGTCGGTGGTGCCCATCATCCGGGGGATCGAATGGCCGTGGATGTCGGCGTCCAGCACACCGACCGACAGGCCGCGGGCCGCCATCGCCGCCGCCAGGTTGACCGTGACGGTGGACTTGCCGACGCCGCCCTTTCCGGACGCGACGGCGTAGACCCGGGTCAGCGAATTCGGTTGTGCGAACGGGATAACGGGCTCGCGGGCATCGCCGCGCAGCTGCTTGCGCAACTCGGTGCGCTGCTCGTCGTTCATCACGTCCAAGGTGACCTTGACCGCTCCGGTGCTCGGGACGTCGGCGACCGCCTGGCTGACGCGGTCGCTGATCTCGGTCTTCTTCGGGCAGCTGGCGGTGGTCAGGTAGATCCCGACGTGCACCGTCCCGTCGGGCTCGGTGTCGATGCTCTTGACCATCCCGAGTTCGGTGATCGGACGCCGTAGTTCGGGATCGATCACCTTGCCCAGGGCGGTGCGGATAGCCGCGGTCAGGCCGGCTGCTGAATCGGAGGGGTCATGGCTGGACATCACCGCCGAGTGTATGCGTCTGCGACGGGGTCATTCGGCGGCGACCTCTAGTTGGCCGGACCGGGTCCCGCCGGCTTGGGCTTGGGTGCGCCGGGGGCCGCGCCCGACGGGCCGGCGGGCTTGGGCGCCGATGCGGCCTGCGAGGGTGCGGCGGCCGGGGGCGGCACCGCGGCCGGGGGCGCCGGCGACATCGCCATCTCGGTGGCGCAGCTGATTCCCAACGCCGAGATCTTGGT
>NZ_LZKY01000210.1:0-9548 GCF_001673055.1 Mycobacterium sp. 1245801.1 | reverse complement strand
GGCCCCGGCGGCGCCCTCGATCTTGGCGATCGCGCTGCGCGCGGCCTCGGGGTCGACGACGCCGGGAATGTCGGCCAGCGCCCGCAACGCGACCAGCAGCCCGGTGGCCTCCGGCGAGGTGAGCTTGAGCGGGCGGTCGATTCCCGCGGAGAAGGTCACCTCGATGGTGTCCCCGGAGAACTCGAAATCGATGAGGTCCCCCGGAAAGTAGCCCGGCAGCCCGCACATCCACAGCTGGTTCAGGTCGTCTTCGAGCTGCTTGGCCGACACCCCGAGATCGGCGGCCGCCTTGGCTCGGGTGACCCGGGGATTGGCCTGGAAATACGGAACCATGTTCAACAGCCGGATCAGCCGGGTGGAGATCGGTGTCACGCGGACACTCCCCCGCAAGCGGGAGGTGCCCCCGCCTCATCGCCGCGCTCTGCGTCGGCGCTGGCGCGTGTCACGCGGACACTCCCCCGCGGCCGGGCGGTTGCCCCGCCCCGACGGCGTCCCCGCCCGCATGCGCGCGCAGCCGGGCCAGCACGTCGTCTCGCAGGGACTGCGGTTCGAGCACCAGGGCGTCGGGCCCGTAGCCGGCGATGTCGCGTGCCAGCTGGTCGGCGAAGGAGATGTCGAGTTCGATCACCTCGCCGTCGCGACCGCCGAACTGGCGGGCATCGACGGGCCTGCCCGCGCGCCGCAGCGCGGTGGCCCGCCCGTCGGCCACCCACACTCGCGCCCGCCCGACGGTCTGCCCCGCCGACACTTCGGTGACGGTCTGGGCCACGATCTTGCGCAGGTCAACGTCTTTCGGCACGGTGACGGCGCCCGGCGGCCCGATCGGCTTGACGTCCGCACCGATCCGGGAAAGCCGGAAGGTCCGGGTGGCGTCGCGGTCGCGGTCGTGGCCCACCAGATACCAGCGGCCCTTCTCGGTGACCACGCCCCAGGGCTCGACGGTGCGGGTGGCGTATGGCTCGGCCCTCGAGGGTCGGTGCTGAAACTGCACCGCCTGCCGGGAGTCGATGGCGGACAACAGGATTCCCAGGACGTCTTCCGACCCGCGCAGGCCGGGCACCCCGGCCGGCGACGCGATGGCGACGGGCGCGTCGGGATCGACGTCGACGCCGGCCGCGCGCAGCTTGAGCAGCGCGCCCTGCGTCGCGGTGATCAGCTCGGGCGACTCCCACAGCTGCGTCGCAACGGCGACCGCGGCCGCCTCGTCGGGGGTCAGGTCGACCGGTGCGAGCGCGTAGGCGTCGCGGTTGATCCGGTAACCCTCGGTGGGGTCCCAGGCCGAGGCCCGGCCGACCTCGAGCGGGATGCCCAGGTCGCGCAGCTCGTTCTTGTCGCGCTCGAACATGCGGGAGAACGCCTCGGCGCTGGGGCTGTCCGAATAGCCCGCCACGCTCGACCTGATCTTCTCCGCCGAGATGTAACCGCGGGTCGACAGCAGGGCGATGACCAGATTCACCAGCCGTTCGACTTTTGACGTCGCCATTGGCTCCAGGTTATTCGATGGTCCTCGTCTGGCGCTTCCGCCGGCCATCCGCGTCGCGCCGGCGCGTCGGAGCGGCTACATGCTCGCGATCAGGCGCTTGACCCGCTCGTCGACCGCACGGAACGGGTCCTTGCACAGCACGGTGCGCTGCGCCTGGTCGTTGAGCTTGAGGTGCACCCAGTCGACGGTGAAGTCGCGGCCGGCGGCCTGGGCGGCGCTGATAAACTCGCCGCGCAGCCGCGCCCGGGTGGTCTGCGGCGGGTTGTCGACCGCCTCGGCGATGTCCTCATCGGTGGTGACGCGGGCGGCCAGCCCCTTGCGCTGCAACAGGTCGAAGACGCCGCGTCCGCGCTTGATGTCGTGGTAGGCCAAGTCCAGCTGGGCGATCTTGGGGTCGGACAGCTCCATGTTGTAGCGGTCCTGGTAGCGCTGGAAGAGCTTGCGCTTGATCACCCAGTCGATCTCGGTGTCCACCTTGGCGAAGTCCTGGCTTTCGACCGCGTCGAGCTGGCGGCCCCACAGGTCGACGATCTGCTCGATCTGCGCGTTGGGTTCGCGGGTCTGCAGGTGCTCGACGGCGCGGGTGTAGTACTCCCGCTGGATGTCCAGCGCGCTGGCCTGCCGCCCGCCCGCCAACCGCACGGGCCGGCGACCGGTGATGTCGTGGCTGACCTCGCGGATGGCGCGGATGGGATTGTCCAGCGAGAAGTCCCGGAACGGGACGCCGGCTTCGATCATCTCGAGCACCAGAGCGGCCGTGCCCACCTTGAGCATGGTGGTGGTCTCGCACATGTTGGAGTCGCCGACGATCACGTGCAGCCGCCGGTATTTCTCGGCGTCGGCGTGGGGCTCGTCGCGGGTGTTGATGATCGGCCGGCTGCGGGTGGTGGCCGAGGAAACGCCTTCCCAAATGTGCTCGGCGCGTTGGGAGAGACAGAACGTCGCGGCCTTGGGGGTCTGTAAGACCTTTCCGGCGCCGCAGATCAGCTGGCGGGTGACCAGGAACGGCAACAGCACATCGGAGATCCGGGAGAACTCACCGGCCCGCACGATCAGGTAGTTCTCGTGGCACCCGTAGGAGTTGCCCGCCGAGTCGGTGTTGTTCTTGAAAAGGTAGATGTCGCCGCCGATGCCCTCGTCGGCCAGTCGCTGCTCGGCGTCGACGAGCAGGTCTTCCAGCACCCATTCGCCCGCGCGGTCGTGGGTGACCAGCTGCACCAGGCTGTCGCACTCGGCGGTGGCGTACTCCGGGTGGCTGCCGACGTCGAGGTACAGGCGGGCGCCGTTACGCAGGAAAACATTGGAGCTGCGGCCCCAGGACACGACACGGCGGAACAAGTAGCGGGCCACCTCGTCCGGGCTGAGCCGCCGGTGCCCATGGAATGTGCAGGTGACCCCGAACTCGGTCTCGATGCCCATGATTCGTCGCTGCACGTAATCGAGCGTACTGGTTGTCCGACCGGGACGGTGAGCAAGCCGCGCGTATCAATCCGACGAAGTTTTCCGGAGGTCGCGCGGATGCCTTCGGGAGGCCGCACCGGGCGACCGTCCGCCGCACCGGGCCTTGCGACTCTTCGCGGCTCACCCGCACCTTGGGCACCAACAGCAACATCGGCACCGGCGGCGTGGGCCGCGCCGAGCGGTGCCTAGTCGGCGGATTCCCCGTTCGATTCCTCGCCTTCGCCTGCCGGGCCGTCGGAATCCAACTCGCGCAGCAAATTTTCCAGGCTGGCGCGGTTGATCCGCCGGAACGCCCGTCGCGGCCGGTTGACATCCAGGATGGCGACTTCCAGGCTGCCGACGTCCAGGGCTGCCTGGTCGCCATTCGACGCTTCGCTGCCGGCCCGTAGGGCCTTGACGGCGATGCGGGTGGCCTCACGCAGATCGGCGTTCTCGGCGTAAGAGTCCTTGAGCGCCGTGGTGATCGGTTCGGTGGTGCCACCCATCACCACAAAATGCGGCTCGTCGGCGATCGATCCGTCGTAGGTAATCCGGTACAGCTCAGGCGGTCTGCTCTCGCCGTAGTGCGCGACCTCGGCCACGCACAGCTCCACCTCGTAGGGCTTGGCCTGCTCGGTGAAGATGGTGCCCAGCGTCTGCGCGTAGACGTTGGCCAGCTGCCGGCCCGTGACGTCACGACGGTCGTAGGCGTACCCGCGGGTGTCGGCGAATTGGATTCCGCCGCGGCGCAAGTTGTCGAATTCGTTGAACTTGCCGGCGGCCGCGAAGCCGACGCGGTCGTAGAGCTCGCTGATCTTCTGCAGTGACCGCGACGGGTTCTCCGCGACGAAGAGCACACCACCGGCGTAGGCCAGCGCGACCACGCTCTTGCCCCGGGCGATGCCCTTGCGCGCGAGCTCGCTGCGCTCGCGCATCGCCTGCTCGGGCGAGATGAAATACGGGAAGCTCACTTCTCACCACCATCGGGGCCGAAAGTGTCGGCGCGCGAACGGCTTTGGATCACTTCGCGGGCCAATTCGGCGATGCGGCTCTCCGGCACGTCGAGCGCCCCCTCGGCGCCGATGGTGACCGCGGTCGGGTAGATGCCGCGCACCAGATCCGGTCCGCCGGTGGCGGAATCGTCATCGGCGGCGTCGTAGAGCGCCTCGATGGCGACGCGCACCGCGGAGTCGGCGTCGGTGACCTGCGAGTACAACTTCTTCATCGACGACTTGGCGAAAATCGATCCCGACCCCACCGACTGGTAGCCCTCCTCTTCCAGGTTCCAGCCGCCGGCGGCGTCGAAAGACACGATGCGCCCGGCACCTTCGGGATCCGGCGCATCGATGTCGTAGCCCACCAGTAGCGGCAAGGCGATCAGACCCTGCATCGCGGCGGCCAGGTTGCCCCGCACCATGATGGCCAACCGGTTCACCTTGCCGGCGAACGTGAGCGGCACGCCCTCGAGCTTCTCGTAATGCTCGAGTTCCACCGCATACAGGCGGGCGAATTCCACCGCGATCGCGGCGGTGCCGGCGATGCCGGTGGCCGTGTAGTCGTCGGTGATGTACACCTTCTTGACGTCGCGCCCGGCGATCATGTTGCCCTGCGTCGAACGCCGATCGCCGGCGAGCACCACGCCGCCGGGATATTTCAGCGCGACGATGGTGGTGCCGTGGGGCAGCTGCCCCGCGGCGCCATCGGACTGCGTGCCCGACAGGCTCGTCGGCAGCAACTCCGGCGCCTGCCGACGCAACAGATCAGCAAACGACGAGAGGTCTATAGCGAGGCTTCTTGGAGGTGCGTAGCCCGGAAGCGCGGAATTGGTGGACAGGCGATCAGAGAAAGGCCAGGTCACTGTCCGCCCTTTTGGACATACGCGCGAACGAAGTCCTCGGCATTCTCCTCGAGGACGTCGTCGATCTCATCCAGCAGATCGTCGGTGTCCTCGGCTAGCTTCTCCCGGCGTTCTTGGCCCGCGGCGGTGCTGCCGGCGACATCGTCTTCGTCGTCGCCACCACCGCCACGCTTGGTCTGCTCCTGAGCCATCGCCGCCTCCTGCGTTGTCTGGGCCCGTTGAATGGCTTGTTCACCGATCAAGCCACACTGCCCGTTGGTCTTTCCTAGCCTACCGGTCGACCCCGACGTTCCCTGGGTTAACCGGCACCTAGCTGGTGAGTTGTTCGACCAGTTGGGCGGCGCTGTCCACCGAGTCCAGCAGCGCCCCGACGTGGGCTTTGCTGCCGCGCAGCGGCTCTAACGTCGGGATCCGGACCAGCGAATCACCACCCAGATCGAAAATCACCGAGTCCCAGCTGGCCGCGGCGATGTCGGCGCCGAATCGGCGCAGGCACTCACCGCGGAAGTAGGCGCGGGTGTCCGTCGGCGGCTTGTCCACCGCTTCGAGCACCTGATGCTCGGTCACCAGGCGCTTCATCGAACCGCGCGCGACGAGCCGGTTGTAGAGGCCCTTGTCCAGCCGGACGTCGGAATACTGCAGGTCCACCAGGTGCAGCCGCGGCGCCGACCAGCTCAGGTTCTCGCGCTGCCGGAACCCTTCGAGCAGGCGCAGCTTAGCCGGCCAGTCGAGTATTTCGGCGCATTCCATCGGGTCGCGCTCGAGCTGGTCGAGCACGTGCGCCCAGGTTTCGACGACGTCGGACGCGCGCGGATCGGGGTCGCGGCTGTCGACCAGCTTGGCCACCCGATCGAGGTAAACCCGTTGCAGCGCAAGCCCCGTCAGCTCCCGGCCGTCGGCCAGCGCCACGACGGCGCGCAGCGACGGGTCGCGGCTGATGGCGTGGACCGCATGCACCGGCCGCGCCAGCGCCAGGTCGCTCAGGTCGATGCCGTGCGCCGGGCCCTCTTCGATCAGGTCCAGCACCAGCGCCGTGGTGCCCAGCTTCAGATACGTCGACGTCTCGGCGAGGTTCGCGTCGCCGATGATGACGTGCAGCCGCCGGTATCGATCGGCGTCGGCGTGCGGCTCGTCGCGGGTGTTGATGATGCCGCGCTTGAGCGTGGTTTCCAGGCCGACCTCGACCTCGATGTAGTCCGAGCGCTGGGACAGCTGGAAGCCGGGCTCGTCACCGGAGGGGCCGATGCCGACCCGGCCCGAGCCGGTGACCACCTGCCGGGAGACCAGAAAGGGGGTCAGCCCGGCGATGATGGCCGAAAACGGCGTCTGCCGCGACATCAGATAGTTCTCGTGCGACCCGTAGGACGCGCCCTTGCCGTCGACGTTGTTCTTGTAGAGCTGCAGTTTCGCGGCCCCCGGCACGCTGGCGACGTGGCGTGCGGCGGCCTCCATGACGCGCTCGCCGGCCTTGTCCCAGATCACCGCATCCAGCGGGTCGGTGCACTCGGGGGCGGAGTATTCGGGATGCGCGTGGTCGACGTAGAGCCGCGCGCCGTTGGTCAGGATCATGTTGGCCGCGCCGACCTCGTCGGCGTCGACCACCGGGGGCGGGCCGGCCGAGCGGCTCAGGTCGAAGCCGCGGGCATCCCGCAACGGCGATTCCACCTCGTAATCCCAGCGGGTGCGCTTGGCGCGCTGGATGCCCGCTGCGGCCGCATACGCCAAAACCGCCTGCGTCGACGTGAGGATCGGATTGGCTGTCGGGTCCGATGGCGATGAAATGCCGTATTCGACCTCCGTCCCGATAATCCGTTGCATGACCTAAGCGTAGGCCGGGCGACGAAGTGGCCCGCGCGGCGGGGCGCGCGGGAGCCGGCCGATGCGACTCGCCCGGGCGAGCCCGCGGCCCGACCGACGTCCGCAAACCGCCCGTCGGGCAACCCTTTCGATACGGCCGCCGCGGGTGGGCTGCCGGCCGTAGGGTGACCCGGCATGGAGCTTCTTCGCGGCCGCGCTCCGGACCGCCGAGCCGCGCCGGGCGCCGCCGAAAGCTGGTTCTTGGAGCGCGGTTTGCCGTTCGTGCTTACCCGGCGAAGCCCCGACCTGCTCAACGAGTGGACCCACACCTACACCAGCCGCGCGACGGTGCTCGGATTCACGCTGCCGGTGCCCGACTCACTGATCCACATGACCCTGTTCCTCGGCGCGCTGACGTTCATGTACATCAGCGCCCGCGCGGCGGGCGACGCGGAGTACCGGTCCACCTTTCTCGACCCGCTGATCGACGACCTGCAGACGACTTTGGTGGCGCGTAACCGCTATCGAGGCGCCGCCGGGCCCGCCGTCCGTCGTATTGACGGCACCGGTACCAGTGATTAATTTCACCGGAGTGTCCGCCCCCGAATCCGGCCGCGCCGTCGGTAAACACGCACTCGACCTGTCCGGGAAGCGCTATGGCGAGGTACTCCTGGTAACTCCCGGCGAGGCGGGCCCACAGGCAACGGTTTACAACAGCTTCCCGCTCAACGACTGTCCCCAGGAGCTGTGGTCGGCGCTGGACGCGCACGCCATCGCCACCGAACACGGCGCGGCCGCAGCCCTGCTCAACGGTCCCCGCTACTGGCTGATGAACGCCATCGAAAAACAGGCCCGCGGGCCGCAGATCACCAAGTCCTTCGGCGGCATCGAGATGATCCAGCAGGCCACCGTGCTGTTGTCGTCGATGAACCCGGCGCCATATGTCCCCAACACGGTCAGTCGCCACACGGTGTTCGTCTTCAACGCCGGCCAGCAGGTGTTCGAACTCATCGATCCGCAGAGCCGGCACTGGGTGATGCAGACCTGGAGCCAGGTCGCCGACGCCACCTTGTCGCGCGACGACCTACCGGGCCTTGCCGACCGGCTCGACCTGCCGGCCGGGTGGTCGTATCAACCGCGGGTCCTCACCGAAGAACTGCGCGTGGACACGACCCA
Source organism: Mycobacterium sp. 1245801.1 (assembly GCF_001673055.1). Classification (NCBI taxonomy): domain Bacteria; kingdom Bacillati; phylum Actinomycetota; class Actinomycetes; order Mycobacteriales; family Mycobacteriaceae; genus Mycobacterium; species Mycobacterium sp. 1245801.1. The sequence goes on along the minus strand of NZ_LZKY01000210.1, from coordinate 1,794 downwards.
GCGGCCCGCCCAGGTGCTGCAGGACACCCTGACCAACAGCTATTCGCTGGTGACCGACTGAGCCCCACGGGCTCAGCCGGCGCCGAGCCCTACAGGTACTGGCCCAGGTTGGATTCGGTGTCGATGGCCCGCGATGCGCTCGAGCTCTTGCCGGTGACCAGGGTGCGGATGTAGACGATCCGCTCGCCCTTCTTGCCCGAAATCCGCGCCCAGTCATCGGGGTTGGTGGTGTTGGGCAGGTCCTCGTTCTCGGCGAACTCGTCGACGATCGAGTCCAGCAGATGCTGGATGCGCAGACCGGGCTGCCCGGTCTCCAGCACCGACTTGATCGCGTTCTTCTTCGCCCGGTCGACGACGTTCTGGATCATGGCGCCGGAGTTGAAGTCCTTGAAGTACATGACTTCCTTGTCACCGTTGGCGTAGGTGACCTCCAGGAACCGGTTGTCGTCGATCTCGGCGTACATCCGCTCGACGACCTTTTCGATCATCGCCCGGATGCAAGCCGAACGGTCGCCCCCGAACTCGGCGAGATCGTCGGCGTGCACCGGCAGCGTCTCGACCAGGTACTTCGAGAAGATGTCTTGTGCCGCTTCGGCATCGGGCCGCTCGATCTTGATCTTCACGTCCAGACGGCCGGGCCGCAGGATCGCCGGGTCGATCATGTCCTCACGGTTGGAGGCGCCGATCACGATGACGTTCTCCAAGCCCTCGACGCCGTCGATCTCGCTCAGCAACTGCGGGACGACGGTGGTCTCTACGTCCGAGGAGACGCCGGTCCCGCGGGTGCGGAAGATCGAGTCCATCTCGTCGAAGAACACGATCACCGGTGTGCCTTCCGACGCCTTCTCGCGGGCGCGCTGGAAGATCAGCCGGATGTGCCGCTCGGTCTCACCGACGAACTTGTTGAGCAGCTCGGGTCCCTTGATGTTCAAGAAGTAGGACTTGGCCTCGCGGGCGTCGTCGCCGCGCACCTCGGCCATCTTCTTGGCCAGCGAGTTGGCCACGGCCTTGGCGATCAGCGTCTTACCGCAACCGGGCGGACCGTAGAGCAGCACACCTTTGGGCGGGCGCAGCGCGTACTCGCGGTACAGCTCCTTGTGCAGGAACGGCAGCTCCACCGCGTCCCGGATCTGCTCGATCTGGCGGGTCAGGCCACCGATGTCCTCGTAGCTGACGTCGGGCACCTCTTCGAGCACCAGGTCCTCGACCTCGGCCTTGGGGATCCGCTCGAAGGCGTACCCGGCCTTGGTGTCGACCAACAGCGAGTCGCCGGGCCGCAGCCTGCGCGGCCGGGTGTCGTCGTTCAGCGCGTCGGGATGCCCCTCCGGGAGGTCCTCGGCGACCAGCGGCTCGGCCAGCCACACGATGCGCTCCTCGTCGGCGTGCCCGACGACCAGGGCCCGGTGCCCGTCGGCCAGGAGCTCACGCAACGTGGAGATTTCGCCGACCGATTCGAACGTGCCGGCCTCGACGACGGTCAGGGCCTCGTTGAGCCGGACCGTCTGCCCCTTGCGCAGCAAGGGAACTTCGATGTTCGGCGAGCACGTCAGCCGCATCTTGCGGCCGGAGGTGAACACGTCGACCGTGTCGTCCTCGTGCGTGCCGAGCAGGACGCCGTAGCCGCTGGGCGGCTGCCCCAGCCGATCGACTTCCTCACGCAGCGCAAGCAGTTGCTGGCGAGCCTCTTTGAGGGTCTCCATCAACTTCGAGTTCCGCGACGCGAGCGAGTCGATGCGCGCTTCGAGCTGATGCACATCGCGGGCGGAGCGGGCACCTCCATGCGAGCCGACGGCG
>NZ_LZKY01000209.1:0-553 GCF_001673055.1 Mycobacterium sp. 1245801.1 | reverse complement strand
GGCCGCCTTCTGGTCGCGGGCCGGGGTGGCGCACCTGCTCACCCGCCCCGGCGACACGCCCCCGTTCCAGCGCGGCGGCATGGGCGACCACTCCGCCGGGATGACGATGGCCGCGGCCGTGTGCGCGGCGCGGGCCCGGGCATCGGCGAAGCGCGGGTCGTCGCGCCACTCGGGCCGGCCCACCGCGCGGCACAGCGCCGGCCAGTGCCGCTCGGGCTCCAGGCCGACGATCCAGAACCGCCGCCCGTCGGAGGCGGCGTAGTTGTTCATGCACGGGTTGCCCATCGTTTCGCGCTGGCCGATCGCGATCGGCTGGCCGCTCATCAGATAGGTGTTGAGGTCGAAGCTGACGGTGTAGGCGCCCTGCCGGTACAGCGAGGTCGTGACCAGTTGGCCCGTCCCGGTGCGTTCGCGCGCGAGCAGCGCCGCGCACACGGCCGCGGCCATCGTCATCCCGGCGGAGTGGTCGCCCATGCCGCCGCGCTGGAACGGGGGCGTGTCGCCGGGGCGGGTGAGCAGGTGCGCCACCCCGGCCCGCGACCAGAAGGCGGCC
>NZ_LZKY01000208.1:0-2770 GCF_001673055.1 Mycobacterium sp. 1245801.1 | reverse complement strand
AAGGCCCAGATCCTCACCGGCGAGTTCGCCGGCGGCGAGCTGATCAGCGAAGGCGACGTCGCGACCGCGCTGGGGATGTCGCGCACCCCGGTGCGCGAGGCGTTCCTGCGCCTCGAGGCCGAGGGGCTGTTGCGGTTGTATCCCCAGCGCGGCGCCCTGGTGGTCCCGGTCTCCCCCGGCGAGGTCCGCGCGGTGATGGAGGCCCGGCTGGTGCTCGAGCAGTTCGCGGCGGCCAAGGTGGTGGGACGCGGTCCCGCCGTGTGGGCCGTGGTCTTCGAACGGCAATCCGGCGAGCTGCGACGGCAGGGTGCGGCCGCGGCGGCCGCCGACTGGCGGGAATTCCTGGAGTCCGACCGCGCCTTCCACGCCATCACCCTGGAAGAGTCGGGCAACGCCATCCTGTCCAACTTCTACTCAACGCTGCGCGACCGCCAGATGCGGATGATCGGGGAATCGGCGCTGCGTGAACCCGATCGGGTGGCCACGATCATGGCCGAGCATCGGGGCATCGCCGAGGCCCTGCGCGACGGCGACCTGCCGCGGGCGCTCCGGGCGGTGCAGACCCACCTGGCCAGCACGGTGCGGGCCATGGGGCTGTCGGTCGAGCCGAACCCGTTATGGGCTACCGGATCTGGCGCGCATGGCGCAGACTGATCGACAGCCCGGACAAGCCGTGCCGGGCCCGTAGCTGGGGGCACGATGGCTTGGACGATCCCTACAGGAGTCCGCGACGTGATGGCGAAAACGGTTGTGGCCGCGGCGCTGATCGCGGTCGCCGCGACGGGTGCGGGCGCACGGGCGAACGCGATGCCCGCGCCGGCCGCGCGAATCCCCGTTGCGCCGCAAGATAATCCCGATCCCGGCCTGCCGACCAACCCGTCCGATCCCCGATGTGTGGCGATGCCAGAGGTCGCGCAGTGTCAGGGCGGGCCGTACGCCGCCGACGCCGCCCCCACCGGCCCGGCGGATACCGCATGCATCAGCCAGCCCGCCAATCCCGTGTGCGCCGGAGGCCCGTACGCGCTGCCGCCGGCGGCCGCCCCGCAGATCGCCCCGCCGCCGCCCGCGGCCCCACCGCCGCCGGTGGACCAGGCGCCGATCGCGCCGCCGCCCGTCGCGCCGCCGCCCGTGGAGGCCCCGCCCGTCGCGCCGCCGGCAGTGCCGGTCGCGCCCGCGGCACCGGCCGACCCCGACATCGGGATGCCGGGGCACATATGACGGTGAGCCGCTAGCCGATCAGCACGGCATAGCGCGGCTTGATCACCTCGTCGATGATCGCCAGCCGCTCGTCGAACGGGATGAACGCTGACTTCATCGCGTTGATGGTGAACCGCTCGAGGTCGCTCCATCCGTAGCCGAAAGCCTCGACCAGCCGGTGCATTTCGCGGCTCATGAAGGTGTCGCTCATCAGCCGGTTGTCGGTGTTCACAGTCACCCGGAAGCGGGTGCGGGCCAGCAGATCGAACGGATGCTCGGCGATGCTGTTGACGGCACCGGTCTGCACGTTGGAGCTGGGGCACAGCTCCAACGGAATTCGCTTGTCCCGCAAAATGGATGCCTGTTGACCCAGCCGGACCTTGCCGTCGCCCAGCACCTCGATGTCGTCGACGATGCGCACCCCATGGCCCAGCCGGTCCGCCCCGCAAAAGGCGATCGCCTCGTGAATGGACGGCAGGCCGAACGCCTCACCGGCGTGAATGGTGAAGCGCGCGTTGTGGTCTCGCATGTATTCGAAAGCGTCCAGGTGCCGGGTCGGTGGGTTGCCCGCCTCGGCGCCGGCGATGTCGAACCCGACAACTCCCTTGTCCCGGAACCGGATTGCCAGCTCGGCGATCTCCCGGGACACCGCCGCGTGCCGCATCGCGGTGACCAGCAGGCGCACCACGATCGGGCGCCCGGCCGCGGCGCAGGCCTTCTCACCGTCGGCGAAGCCGGCCAGCACGGCGTCGACGATAGCATCGAAGGACAGCCCGCGGTCAATGTGCAGTTCGGGCGCGAACCGGATCTCGGCGTACACCACCGAGTCCTCGGCCAGATCTTCCACGCACTCGTAGGCGACCCGGTGCAGCGCCTCGGGCGTCTGCATCACCGCGACGGTGTGCGAGAACGGCTCCAGGTAGCGCTCCAGCGAGCCGCTGTGCGAACGGGTGCGAAACCACGTCGCCAGCTCGTCGACGTCGGTGGCGGGCAGCCCGTCGTAACCGATCTGCCCGGCGATCTCCAGCACCGTCGACGGGCGCAGGCCGCCGTCGAGGTGATCATGCAGCAGGGCCTTGGGGGCCTTCCTGATCTGCTCGAGGCCCAGCGGTGCGGTCATGTCACGATCCGATCGATGATCAGCGGCCGGGGAGTCGGGGCCGTGTCGCCGACGCTCCACCCGCCGTCCAGCTCGGCCAGCGCGGCACCGAAACGCTCCGGGGTGTCGGTGTAGAGGGTGAACAACGGCTCGCCGGCGGTGACCGGTTCGCCGGGCCGGCGGTGGATCCGGATCCCCGCGCCCAGCTGCACCCGCTCGCCCGGGCGGGACCTGCCCGCGCCGAGCCGCCATGCCCCCAGCCCCACTGCCATCGCGTCGATATCGCCCATTGTGCCGCCCCGGGGCGCGGTCACGGTCTCGGCATGCCGACCGAGGGGCAACGGCACCGACAGATCGCCGCCCTGGGCCGCGACGAGCCGGCGGAACCGGTCCATCGCGGTGCCGTCGCGCAGGGTGTCGGCGGGGTCGCGGTCGGCGATCCCGGCCAGCTCCAGCATCTCGGAGGCCAGCCGC
>NZ_LZKY01000207.1:0-695 GCF_001673055.1 Mycobacterium sp. 1245801.1 | reverse complement strand
GACGCTACCCCGCTGGTAACCTCTCCACGCCGGTTCAAGCCGACGCTGCGGTGCAATTTGCCGCCGTTCGCTCGTCGAGCGCCTGATCGATCAATGTGGTACTGGAATGCCGTCGCAGAGTTATCGAGCCGCTAGGCGCGCTCGCGTCACCAGGCGGATTCGCCATCGATGGTCGCGAGGTCTCGCATGGGTAGAAAATTACGGGCGGACGCCGTTGGCCGCTATTCACTATGTACTAGCCTCGACGCAGCGCAGACACGGCTTCATCTCACTAGCGAATCCCAGCGACGTCAGGCCGGTCCGACGACGATCTGCCTCAAACCGATGCTGACGGCCGCATAAAGTCGGTGGTCTTACGCCAGCGATCAGTCACCTTCGAGATAAAGAATCTGCGCCGTTCGCCGGGGTGAAGTGAGCGAAGCGCTGCCTCGGCTTAGCATTCGGACATGCGCGATATCGAAGCGATTGACGCCGATCTGCAGTTGGTGTCGCGCGCTTGGTGCGCGGCTTTGGTGGCAAATGATCACGCACCGAGTACCACCCTGATCGACCAGCTTCGCGAGGAGCGACAGCAGTGAGGCGCTGCGTCCGGAACTGACATGACCGGATACCACTAGAGGTAGCGTCATAGCTGCTCCAGAAGAACAGGGTGCGGTTTTACGGGCGGTGCAATGCAGCTGAAATGGATTAGCGTT
>NZ_LZKY01000206.1:0-626 GCF_001673055.1 Mycobacterium sp. 1245801.1 | reverse complement strand
CTGGTCGCCGACGGCGACGTGGCGGTCGACGCTGAAGCTGATCTTGGCGCTGTCGCCGGCCAGACCCACCGAGGTCACCTTGCCGACCTTGAAACCCGAAACATAAACGGCGTTGCCGGGATTGATGCCGCCCGCGTCGGTGAAGTAGGCGTCATAGATCTTGCCCTGCGGCCAAAACGGCAATCCGGAGTAGCCGAACGCGATGAGCACCACGCAAACCACCAGCACCACACCGAAAATGCCGGTGCGCAGTGGATCGCGCTCATGCCTTGCGTTACTTGGCAAAAGCACACCTCCCCTTGCTGGGATCCACCTGGCCACCGAGCGGCAGCAGGATGTCGCTGCCGGCCGGGCCGTTGATCTTGATCGTCACCGAACAGAAGTAGATGTTGAAGAACGACCCGTAGGCGCCCAAGGCGGACAGCCGCAGGTAGTCCTCGCCGAGCTGTTCGACGTCGTTGTTCACCTCGGCCTTGCGGTTGTCTATCTCGGTGGCCAGCGGCCGGGTGTTCTCCAGGATGCCCTGCAGCGGCCGGCGCGAATTCTTCAGCAGGTCCGTCAAATCCGTCGTCGTGGAGGCCAGCGGCGGGATGGCGCCCGCGATGTCGTCCTTGTGCTGGGCCAGC
>NZ_LZKY01000205.1:0-3082 GCF_001673055.1 Mycobacterium sp. 1245801.1 | reverse complement strand
CCACCCAACATCCCACCCAGACCACCCAGCCCGGGCAACGCCTTGGCCGCCGCCGGAGCCGCCCCACCGATCGCACCCACCGACTTGGCGATCTGCGTAAAGGTGTTGGCCATACCAGTACTGAAGTACGGCAGACCCTCGGTGTTGTAGAACAACCCCGCAAACGGGCTGTAGCCGTTGACCAGAGTGCCCAGGTTGGTAGGCAGGCTGGTCTGCCCGGTCAGCAGGAACCAGACCTCCGACAGCGGATCGGTGGTCGTCGTCGCCGCCGTGGTCGTGGCGGCGGTCGCGTTGGTCGACGTGGTCGTCGCCGGCTGCGCCAGCGCCTGCAGGGTCTTCGACGTGTTGGTCGCCGTGGAGTTGGCCGTGGCGTTGGTGACCGCCGCACTCTGGGTGGCCTGACCCGACGGGTTGGTGACCTCCGGCGCCTTCTGGAACTGCGCCACCTTCGTCGCCGAGGCCGACTGGCCCGCATAGCTGTACATCGCGGCCGCGTCCTGCGCCCAGTACTCGCCGTACTGCGCCTCCAGCTGCGCGATCAGCGGGGTGTTCTGCCCCAGCACGTTGGTCGCCTGCAGCTGGGTCACCTGCGTGCGGTTCACCGCGATCAGCGGGGGCGGCACCGAGGAGGCGAGGGCGGTCTCGTAGGCCGCCGCGGCGGTACGAGCCTGGGTGGCCGCCTCTTCGGCCTGAGCGGCGGTCGTGGTCAGCCAGGCCGCGTACGGCGCGGCCGCCTGCGCCATCGCCGTGGACGCGGTCCCCAGCCACTCCTCGCTGTTCAGCGAGGTGATGACGTTGTCATAGCTGAGCGCGGCCGAGTTGAGTTCGGCCGCGAGCGCGCTCCATGCCGATGCCGCAGCCAGAAACGAACCCGACCCCGGACCCGAGTAGATCCGCGCCGAATTGAACTCCGGTGGGAACGCCCCATAATCCACCACGAATATGCCCCTTAACCTGTGATGTTCGAATCGATGCGTCGAGTAGTAGATGACGTTAATGCGCTGGTGAGCACCGCTACGCCGGTCAGCGGAGTAACGGCCGTCCGGCGCGCCTTTGCGCCGGGTGTCGGGGCCGGCCGTCCGGTGCCGGCCGACCGCCCCGACGTGTGCCCGAATCGTGGGCGTGAGCTGCGCGAATGGTCGGATCCCCGGGCCCGTCGGCCGCGGATGCCGAGGGCCGATGCCGGCGTGACCGGGCGCAGGTGCATCGAGGCCGGGAATAAAATCCGGCCGCGGCTAACGGTGAGGGTGTGCATGCTGCGATTCCGCCGCTTATCCGGCCGACGGCGGGCGTGTCAGCACGCTGTAGCGGAACCCGTATTTGTTGACGTACCCGGCGGCCGCGCCGCGCCGCCCGAACGACCCGACCGGCATGCCGCGCAGCAGGCCGTTGGCCCCCGCGCCGGGGGCGCCGGTCGCCCCGGCCTCGATGGGGGTGACCTCCTCGGACATCGCCGCCGGGGTCACCGACGAGGTCAGCGTCGCCCAATGCTGGGGAACCGAGAGCATCCCGACCCGCGCGGCCTGCCCCGTCCCGGCGGAGATCGCGCTCACGTGGCCCACCCCGCCCAGGTTGCCCAGCCCCAGGCTCGCGAACTGCGGCGTGGGATACCAGGCACCACCGGCACCGGCCGTGCTACCACCGGGACCGGAGATCAGCTGCTGGGCGATCGACGACCAGAAGCTGGTGATGCCGTTCGAGAAATAGGCGAGGCCCGTGGTCTGCTTCAGCAAGGTGCCGTACATGCCGGTGTTCAGGCCCGCGTAGTTGTTGGTCGGCGTGGGCAGCCCGGACTGCAGGAAGCCGTCTATCAGATTCTGCAGCCAGGTGAACGGTCCCGGCTGCGACGCCGTCGTCGTCGAGGCCTGCGTCACCGCCTGCGTGGTGGCCGTCAAGGCTTGCGGCGTCGCCAGCTGCGAGGTCGTCTGGGCGGTGTTGCCCGCCGGCTCGGCGACGGCCTGGGCGACCGCGGCGGCCTGGTTGGAGTCGGCCTCTGGCGTGGTGGTGTTGGGCGGCGACGTCAGCGGGGTCAGCTGCGAGGCCGCCAACGACGAAGCGGCGTAGCCGTACATCGCGGCGGCGTCCTGGGCCCACATCTCCATGTACTGCGCCTCGGTGGCCGCGATCGCCGGGGTGTTCTGCCCGAAGAAGTTCGTCGCGACCAGGGTCGCCAACAGCACCCGGTTGGCGGCGATCACCGGCGGCGGCACCGTCATCGCGAACGCTGCCTCAAACGCGGCGGCCGCCGCCCGGGCCTGGCCCGCCGTCTCCTCGGCCTGCCCGGCCAGGACGCTCAACCAGCTCACGTACGGCGTCACGGCCGACAACATGGACGCCGAGGCCGGCCCCACCCACGGCGCCTGGGTCAGTTCCGAAATCACCGACGTGTACCCGCTCGCGGCACTGCCCAACTCGGCGCCCAGCCCATCCCAGGCGGCGGCCGCGGCCATGAGCGGACCCGACCCCGGACCCGCGTACATGCGACCGGAGTTGATCTCCGGCGGAAATGCCCCGAAGTCCATGGTTACGAAGCACCGGGCTCGAACGACATGTATCCCCTCGCAGGTGATCTCTTGGCGATGACCATCAGAATTTGCTTGCTCGGAAGGCTAAATGGCCGCGCCGCCCCGCGCCGCTCCCGCGATGCCGCCGCAACTGCGGCCGGCCAGGCGCCGGCGGCGCGCTCCCCCGTGGCGGTGCCATCGGGGCGCCCCCGGGACGCGTCGCGCCGGCACCGTCGTTACCTGCGGGAACACCCCGTCAGGAGGTGCCCTCAGCGGCGCCTGCGGGTGAGTCCGCGGGCGGTTGCGGCGGGGCCGCGCCTACGCGAAAAGCCCAGCGCGGGATAAAAATCCGGCCGCAGATAAAGCCCGCTGGAGATTCGCTGGGGCGTGCCCGGATGCGACGTCCGGGCACGCACAAACGCGCCCTGCCGCCGGTGCTTGGCGACAGGGCGCGTCCTGGTTTTGCGCCAGAGTTGCTGGGGCCGAAGCTATCCCGCGAAGGGTGGCCGGGCCATGACGGTGGGCCGGAATCCGTACTTGGGACCCGCCACCCCGTGCCCGCCGGCACCGGCGCCCGC
>NZ_LZKY01000204.1:0-73928 GCF_001673055.1 Mycobacterium sp. 1245801.1 | reverse complement strand
GGGGTGTTCGCCGCCGGGGACCTGGTGGATCGCACCTACCGCCAAGCCATCACCGCCGCGGGCAGCGGCTGCTCGGCCGCCATCGACGCCGAACGCTGGCTCGCCGACCACGAAGAGTCCAGCGCCGCCGCCCAAGGCGACGCAACCGAATTTCCTGGCAGTACCGACACATTGATTGGAGCACCACAATGACCGACGCCGAAAAAGCCGGGGCCACAATAGAAGTCTCTGACGCGTCGTTTTCCACCGACGTCTTGTCCAGCAATAAGCCTGTGCTGGTTGACTTTTGGGCAACGTGGTGCGGCCCCTGCAAGATGGTGGCGCCGGTCCTCGAAGAGATCGCCAGCGAGCGGGGCGAACAGCTCACCGTTGCCAAGCTCGACGTGGACGCCAACCCCGAAACCGCACAGAGCTTCCAGGTGGTCTCCATTCCCACCCTGATCTTGTTCAAAGACGGGCAGCCGGTGAAGCGAATCGTCGGCGCCAAGGGCAAGGCCGCACTGCTGCGCGAGCTCTCGGACGCGGTTCCCAACCTCAGCTGATCTTCATTTGATTTCCTCGCACCACGCCCCGCGCATAGCCTGGGGTTTTCCCGAATTGACGAAGCGTCTGCGACAATACGGTTAGCTGTTGCCCATTTTTGAGCTCGTCAGTTAGTCCCGGAGGGCCCCCTGTATGTCGAGTCCGCGCCGCGAATACGGCGACGCGCTGCGCTGTGGTGACCGCGGCGCTGCTGTGACCGAGATTCGGGCGACATTGGCCTCCCTGGGCCTGCTCGATGGCTCCGACGACGATCTCAACACCGGCCAGCAGGTGGCCCTCGAACTCTTCGACGCCGAACTCGACCAGGCGGTGCGCGCTTTCCAACAACATCGCGGCCTGCTGGTGGATGGCATCGTCGGTGAGGCCACCTACCGGGCTCTCAAAGAGGCGTCGTACCGGTTGGGCGCGCGCACGTTGTACCACCAATTCGGCGCCCCGCTGTTCGGCGATGACGTGGCCACGCTGCAGGCCCGGCTCCAGGATCTGGGTTTCTACACCGGCCTGGTCGACGGATACTTCGGGTTGCAGACGCACAACGCGTTGATGTCGTATCAGCGCGAGTACGGGCTTTCCGCCGACGGGATCTGCGGTCCGGAAACGTTGCGCTCCTTTCACTTTTTGAGTTCACGGGTCAGCGGCGGATCGCCACACGCGCTCCGCGAAGAAGAGCTCGTTCGCTCATCGGGCCCCAAGCTGTCGGGCAAGCGGATCATCATCGATCCGGGCCGCGGCGGCGCGGACCACGGCGCCATCATGCAGGGCCCGTCCGGACCGATCAGTGAAGCAGATGTGTTGTGGGACTTGGCCAGCCGGCTCGAGGGACGGATGGCCGCGATCGGCATGGAGACCTTTCTGTCGCGACCGGTCAACCGCAGTCCGTTGGATGCCGAGCGCGCCGCCACCGCCAACAACGTCGGCGCCGATCTGATGATCAGCCTGCGCTGTGAGAGTCAGGTCAGCGCCGCCGCCAACGGGGTGGCGTCGTTCCACTTCGGGAACTCACACGGTTCGGTCTCCACCATCGGGCGTAACCTCGCCGACTTCATTCAGCGGGAAGTGGTGGCCCGCACCGGATTACGAGATTGCCGCACGCACGGCCGGACGTGGGACCTGCTGCGCCTGACCCGGATGCCGACGGTGCAGGTCGACGTCGGCTACATCACCAACCCGCGTGATCGCTCGATGCTGGTATCAACGCAGACCCGTGATGCCATCGCCGAGGGAATCCTGGCCGCGGTCAAGCGGCTGTATCTGTTGGGCAAAAACGACCGGCCCACTGGCACTTTCACTTTCGCCGAATTGCTGGCCCACGAATTGTCGGTGGAACGCACCAGCCAGCTGGGCGGTTCTTAGCCGTTAACCACCCGCGGTGGTTTTCAACGTTTTCAACGCATTTGCCGCCGTAGACCCGGCACCGACCGGCTGCTCCAGGTGTGCGCTCTCCAGCAGCCGCTCCAGCGCCGCCTCCACTTCGGCCTTCCAGCCCAGACCCTTGTCGAGCTCGAGCCGCAGTCGCGGGAAATACGTATGTGGTGCCACCACAACGAAACCCGCGTCTTTCAAGAACTCCGCGTCCATGACGCAATGGTCCACCGAACAGTCGCCCACCGCTTCCAGTACCGGACGCACGTCGGGACCGACCAGCCGCGGATCCTGCAGTTCCGACGCCGCCGGGGTGCGGCCGAACGCCTCAAGCGCCCGCACGCCGCGGCGCACCAGCTCGTCGATCACCCGCGCAATCAACCCGTTCGGTAGATCGTCGGCCGCCGGCCCGGGTTCGATGCCCATCGACGTCAACAGCACGGCGTCCGCGGAGACCGGACCGGTCGGGAACCGCTGCGCCCGCGGCACCGCCCGCGGCGGGGCGTAGAACACGTAGCCCAGGCACGGCGGCTCGGACTGGCTTCGCTCCTCCGGGACCGCGGTCGCGACCTGCCCGCACGAGCCCCACTCCAGCATCACCATCGACAGCCACGCTTCTTTTTCGAACTCGGGGTCGGCGAGGTGGTCCTGATTACCGAGGGTCGCCGGATCGACTTCCCAGAAGACGCACCGACGTGCGTGCTTGGGAAGCTGCTCGAATGCCTCGAGCCGTAGCGGCGTGATTCGAGCGGACACTAGCCTCCTGGCTCCTGTGCGGTACTGCAGCCATCTGCACCGGCAACCCCTCCAGGATAGGAGAGGTGGTCGCGATCGGGCCAGCTTTGGCCTGGCCACCGGCGTTGACGCGCCCTGACCGCCGGCCTTCTGCGACCGCGACACGCCGATTATCGAAAGTTGTTGATGTGCATGCTATTTCGTCGATCCGGGACGCCGGGGGTGGGCGGACTGCTCGCGAAAGCGGCCCCGGTGTCACAGTGACGTAATTACACGGTGTCGTAGTTCATGCCTTGGGCGGGGACATGACGTCGATGATCCGCTGTAGATCGTCCACCGAGCCGAACTCGACGACGATCTTGCCCTTGCGTTTGCCCAGGCTGACGGTCACCCGGGTGTCGAAGGCGGTCGAGAGTCGATCGGCGACGTCCTGCAGGCCCGGCATCTGAATCGGCTTGCGCCGCGGCGCCGTCGGCGTGGCCGGACCGCTCCGGTTGGCCAACGTGACCGCCTCCTCGGTCGCCCGCACCGACAGCCCCTCGGCGACGATCCGGGTGGCCAACTCCTCCTGTGCCTCCGCCCCGGCCTCCAGCGACAGCAATGCGCGCGCGTGACCCGCGGACAGCACCCCGGCGGCAACCCGGCGCTGCACCGCGATCGGCAGCTTGAGCAACCGGATCATGTTGGTGATCAGCGGCCGCGACCGGCCGATGCGCGCCGCCAGTTCGTCGTGGGTGACCCCGAACTCGTCGAGCAACTGCTGATAGGCGGCCGCCTCTTCCAACGGGTTCAGCTGCACCCGGTGGATGTTTTCCAACAGGGCGTCGCGCAGCAGATCGTCGTCACCGGTCTCGCGCACGATCGCCGGGATGGTCGCCAACCCGGCCTCTTGAGCCGCGCGCCAGCGCCGCTCCCCCATCACGATCTGATAACGCGCGCCGCTCGCGGAATCCTTGACGGCCCGCACCACGATCGGCTGCAAGAGGCCGAACTCGCGGATGGAGTGCACCAGCTCCGACAGCGCTTCCTCGTCGAAGACCTGCCGTGGCTGACGCGGGTTGCGCTCGATGTCGGCCGGCGCGATCTCGCGGTAGACCGCGCCCATCGACGACGCGTCCTGCGGCGGCGGTCCCCCGATTAGGACATCGGCGGCGGCGTCGCCCATCCGCGGCCCGAGCGTCGCCGGTCCCGAGTCGCCCTCCGCGGGGCCGGTCGGAATAAGCGAAGCCAGGCCCCGGCCGAGGCCGCCCTTCTTGCGTAACGGCTGCGTCATCGTCGTCCCTTCGCGGATGGTGGTCAATCGCGCTCGGCGAGTTCACGGCTCGCATCGAGATAGCTCATCGCCCCGCGAGAACCGGGGTCGTAATCGATGATGGTCATGCTGTAGCCGGGCGCCTCGGACACCTTGACGCTGCGCGGAATCACCGTGCGCAGCACCTTGCTTCCGAAGTAGCGGCGTACCTCTTCGGCGACCTGGTCGGCCAGTTTGGTGCGGCCGTCATACATGGTCAGCACCACGGTGGTCACCTCGAGCTTGGGATTGAGGTGCGCCTTCACCATCTCGATGTTGCGCATCAGCTGCGAGACACCCTCGAGCGCGTAGTACTCACACTGGATCGGGATCATCACCTCCGGCGCGGCGACGAGCGCATTGATCGTCAGCAGGCCGAGGGATGGCGGGCAATCGATGAAGACGCAGTCGAAGTCGAGGTTGTCCAAATCGGCCAATGCGGTGCGCAACCGATTCTCGCGCGCCACCATGCTGACCAATTCGATCTCGGCGCCCGCCAGGTCGATCGTGGCCGGGATGCAGAACAGCCGCTCGTTGTGCGGGCTCTGACGCAGCGCATCGTGCACCGAAACCTCGCCGAGCAAGACCTCGTACGACGACGGTGTGCCCGACTGCCGGTCGGTGATACCGAGCGCCGTGCTCGCGTTGCCCTGGGGGTCGAGATCGATGACGAGGGTCTTGAGTCCCTGCAGCGCGAGCGCCGCCGCGAGGTTGACAGCGGTGGTCGTCTTGCCCACGCCGCCCTTTTGGTTGGCGACGGTGAAAACGCGGCGATGGGACGGCCGGCGCAGCGGCGGGTACGTGGTGTGCAGCACCCGCATCGCGCGTTCGGCGGCCGCCCCGATTGGGGTGTCGAATTCGGCCGTTGTTTCACGTGAAACATTGGCCGCCGGCGCGGGCGCCGCCGTCTCGCGAACGTCCTCCGGTGCGTGGTGAGCCACCGGCCAATCTTCAGGAGAAGTCATCGGGTTCGGGCCTTCCCGGTCCGTGCCGGCTTGTGGTGCGGCGGCTTTCGGCGGCGCGCTGAAACTACGGTTGCGGGGGGACGCAAATAGTTCGCGCCACATGTCACCACCCTGACATCAGCGGCGCCCGATGCAGCCATCACACGCCGGTACTGTTCAACTTCGTCGGACGCCCGCTCCCCCTTGATGGCGAGCATCCGACCGTCGGGCCGAAGCAGGGGCAAGCTCCACTTCGTCAGCTTGTCCAACGATGCAACCGCTCGCGACACCGCAGCATCCCTCTCCCCGAACCGGTTGCGCACTCCCGGTTCCTCCGCACGGCCACGGACCACCTCGACGGCTAACCCTAGTTCGTCGATGACCTCGTTGAGAAATTCGCTGCGGCGCAGCAACGGTTCGAGCAGGACGACGTCGAGATCGGGCCGCGCGATCGCCAGCGGTATCCCCGGCAGGCCCGCCCCACTCCCGATGTCGATGAGGCGCTCTCCCGGATGAAGGAGCTCGGCGAGGGCCGCGCTATTTAGAATGTGGCGGTCCCAGATGCGGTCGACCTCCCGCGGCCCGAGCAGCCCTCGCTCCACACCAGCGGTGGCCAAAACCTCCGCGTACCGGCGGGCGATGCCCAGCCGCTCACCGAAGACCGCGGCCGCCGCGTCCGGCGAGCAGCCTAGGTCGGCGCCCTCCCCCGCCGAGCCCGCCGCATCGGCCGAACCGACATGTTTCACGTGAAACATCCTCTAGTCGGGACGCGCACTGTCAACCTTCGGAGTTCGACGGGCGGGAACTACACGGCTGTAACTTGGCGAGGTCAGTCGTGCAGGACGACCACGCGGCGCGACGGCTCGACGCCCTCGCTCTCGCTGTGCACCCCGGCCACCGCGGCGACGGCGTCGTGCACGATCTTTCGTTCGAACGGCGTCATCGGCGAGAGCTCTTCACGTTCGCCCGATTCGAGCACCCGGCGCGCGACCTTGTCGCCCAGCGCCGCCAACTCCTCCCGGCGCCGCCGACGCCAGCTCGCGATGTCGAGCATCAACCGGCTCCGCACGCCCGTCTTCTGGTGCACCGCCAGCCGGGTGAGCTCCTGCAGCGCGTCGAGCACCTCTCCGCCGCGGCCCACCAACTTGTTCAGGTCGTCGCTGCCGTCGATGCTCACGACGGCGCGGCTGCCCTCGACGTCCAGATCGATATCGCCGTCAAAGTCCAACAGGTCCAACAACTCTTCGAGGTAGTCGCCGGCTATCTCGCCCTCGGCGACCAAGCGCTCCTCCAGATCATCGATTTCCTCCGAGTCCGACTCGGCGGCATCCTCGGTGGCCGATTGCGTGTCGAGTTCGGTATCGACGTCGCGCTCGGTGGTCTCGGCGTCTGTCATGTCTTCTCTCCCTCAATCAATGGGCCCCAGCCCAATTCGGATCGCCCTGTCCCGGCGGCCCCGTTAGTCATTCCGCCCGTATCAGCGTTTGCGCTTTTTCGGCCGCGCCCCGGGCCGTGGTGTGCGGTTGGTCGGGCCGTCGCTCGCCTCGGTGGCCGGCGCGTCGGCCCCATCGGAATCCGCGCTCCCCGAACCGGACGCACCCGTCTCGGCGTCGGGCGTCGACGAGCCGTTGCCACCCGACGACGCCGCCTTGGGACTCCGCTTCGGCTTGGCACCCGGCGCCGGGGCGTTCGCCGCCCGCCGCTGGATCGCTTCCTGCTTCTTGGCTTCGTCCTCTTTCTCGATCATCCCGAAGACGTAATGCTGCTGCCCGAAAGTCCAGATGTTGTTGGCGAACCAGTACAGGATGATCGCCAGCGGAAGGAACGGGCCACCGACGACGACGCCGAGCGGGAACACGTACAGCGCGAGCTTGTTCATCATCGCGGTCTGCGGGTTGGCCGCCGCTTCCGGGCTCTGCCGCGCCACCGAGGCCCGGCTGTTGAAGTAGGTCGCGACGCCGGCCAGGATCATCACCGGCAGCCCGACCGCGATCACGGCCGGCCGACTGAAGAAGGTGAACGCGTCCAACCCGGTGCGCTGGGTCATGAAGGCGCCGATCGGTGCGCCGAACAAGTTCGCGTCCAGGAAGTGGCCGACGTCGGTCGGGGTGAAGACGTAGTTTCCGGTGAGCCGGTTCTGCGCCACCGACAGGTGGGGCTGGCCGAACCCGCCGGTGGTCCGGTTGAACGAACGCAGCACGTGATACAGACCGATGAACACCGGGATCTGCGCCAGCATCGGCAGGCAGCCCAGGATGGGGTTGAACCCGTGTTCGCGCTGCAGCTTCTGCATCTCGAGCGCCATCCGCTGGCGATCCTTGCCGTACTTCTTTTGCAGCGCCTTGATCTGGGGCTGCAGTTCTTGCATCTGGCGCGTGGTACGGATCTGTCGGACGAACGGCTTGTAGAGCAACGCCCGCAGCGTGAAGACCAAGAACATCACCGACAGCGCCCAGGCGAAGAAGTTCGACGGCCCCAGCATGGAGGCGAACAACTTGTACCAGACCCACATGATCCACGACACCGGGTAGTAGACGAAGTCGAGACTGAAGAAATCAAACAAAAGATTCACTCTCCCCTCGCGCCGCTCGGGGGACCCGGGCGTCGCTGGCATCTTGGCAATTCACGTGGCATCCGGGGCGGTCCGGGATCGGGTCCCAGCCGCCTTCATGCCATGGTCCGCACTTGGCGAGTCTGGCCGCAGCCAACCAGCTCCCCCGAATCAGGCCGTACTCGTTGAGCGCATCGACCGCGTATTGGCTGCAGGTCGGGACGAAGCGACACGTGGCCGGACGTAGCGGCGACACCATATGCCGATACAGCTGGATCACGAAAATCACTCCGCGGGCGGTCGCTCGTCCGGCGTCGCCAACCGATGCCCGCAGCCGGGTCGAGATCGTCACGGCTTGCTTCCCGCCGCCGGCACGCGTCGCAAACTCCGGCGCAGTTCCTGCTCGAGTCGGGCGGAGGAGGCGGTGCGGCTGCTGGGCAGCGCGCGGATCACCAACCGATCGGATTGGCTGAGCTCGCCCAGCAGTGTTCGGGCGACGTGCCGCAGCCGACGAGCGACCCGGTGGCGCTCGACGGCGGACCCGACGGGCTTGCCGACCACCAGTCCGACGCGCGGCGCGTGGATTTCGTCACCGTCTTCGCCGCGGTGAAAATGCACGACGAGATCGGGCTGTGCCATCCGAATCCCGCGCTTCACCGTCGCGTCAAAGTCAATTGACCGCGTCATGCGGTTGCGTGCGGGAAGCACCGCCGAAGGACCTGACGTTGCGATCAGGCAGAGAGCGCGCGGCGACCCTTGCGGCGCCGACCGGACACGATCGCGCGTCCGGCACGAGTGCGCATCCGCAGGCGGAAGCCATGCACGCGGGCTCGGCGCCGGTTATTCGGCTGGAAGGTCCGCTTGCCCTTGGCCACGACGTTCTCCTCGTTGTGTTGCCATCCGGCCGCTCAGACGTTTCGCATCGGGCTCGTCTGCGGTTCGACCGGAGGTGGTCTTGGTGCTACTGGCCGGCGCGGTCCCCAGGTGGTTCGGGTCGCAGCCGTATCGCCGACTTTCGGGCGACTGTTTGAGGGTACTGACGAGGCTTCGCCTGGTCAAACCTGGCCTGCCGCAACGAAGCCGCGCCCGCCTGCCGGAAAGATTTTCCGTTTCGGTCACACTCGCCGCGGGCGTGGCTACCATAACGAGCCGAAGCAAGCCCCACGTACCCTAAATGACCGGATTGGAATGCAGCAGAACGGTTGGCAGCCGAACGGAAAACTGTTAGCTTCTGCGAAGTCGATTTAGACTAAAGCAGCGCTCGACAACGAAGCGAGGATGGTGGATCGACTAGCTGCCTAGACAACCTTCCGAGGTTCTCTTCCAGCGCGGAGATCGCGAGCCGTCGCCGGTAGGTTGTGGCTCGCCTACGATCATCCTGTCCACACCTGTGTATAACTATGTGGACAGTTGCTTTGTCGCCTAGCGTGTGTGACTCGGGTCGGGACGTTCGAGAACCAGGGAGATGCGTCGTTGACCGATGACCCCGGTTCCAGTTTCACGGCAGTGTGGAATGCGGTCGTTTCCGAGCTCAACGGGGAGCCTCCTGCGGACGGCATGACGGCCAACCGCACGACCCTGGTCACTCCCCTCACTCCCCAGCAGCGGGCCTGGCTCAATCTTGTCCGCCCACTGACCATCGTCGAGGGATTCGCGCTGCTGTCGGTGCCGAGCAGCTTCGTGCAAAACGAGATCGAACGACATCTGCGGGCACCCATCACCGATGCGCTCAGCCGGCGGCTCGGCCAGCAGATTCAACTGGGTGTTCGCATCGCTCCCCCGCCCGACGACGTCGAGGACGCGCTCATCCCGCCGGCCGAACCGTTCCCCGGAACCGAACCTGCCTTCCCCGCCGACGGCGCGGCCGGCGACAACGACGAAGCGTTCGACAACGGCGAGACGGTCACCGACAGCCAGCCGGGGTGGCCGAACTACTTCACCGAGCGGCCGCACGCAATCGATCCGGCCGTCGCCGCCGGGACGAGCCTCAACCGCCGCTACACCTTCGACACGTTCGTCATCGGTGCCTCCAACCGGTTCGCCCACGCCGCCGCCCTGGCGATCGCCGAAGCGCCGGCGCGGGCCTACAACCCTTTGTTCATCTGGGGCGAGTCCGGTCTCGGCAAGACCCACTTGTTGCACGCCGCCGGCAATTACGCGCAGCGGCTGTTCCCGGGCATGCGAGTCAAGTACGTCTCCACCGAGGAATTCACCAACGACTTCATCAACTCGCTGCGCGACGACCGCAAGGTCGCGTTCAAGCGCAGCTATCGCGACGTCGACGTGCTGCTGGTCGATGACATTCAGTTCATCGAGGGCAAGGAAGGTATCCAGGAAGAGTTCTTCCACACCTTCAACACGCTGCACAACGCCAACAAACAGATCGTCATCTCCTCGGACCGCCCACCCAAACAGCTGGCCACGCTGGAAGATCGGCTGCGGACGCGGTTCGAGTGGGGCCTGATCACCGACGTACAGCCCCCCGAACTGGAAACCCGGATCGCCATCCTGCGCAAGAAAGCACAGATGGAGCGGCTGGCGGTGCCCGACGATGTCCTCGAGCTGATCGCCAGCAGCATCGAGCGCAACATCCGTGAGCTCGAAGGCGCCCTGATCCGCGTCACGGCATTCGCCTCGCTGAACAAGACGCCGATCGACAAGGCGCTGGCCGAGATTGTGCTTCGCGATCTGATCGCCGACGCCAGCACCATGCAGATCAGCGCGGCCACCATCATGGCGGCCACCGCCGAATACTTCGACACCACGGTCGAAGAGCTCCGCGGGCCCGGCAAGACCCGAGCGCTGGCCCAATCGCGCCAGATCGCGATGTATCTGTGCCGCGAGCTCACCGATCTGTCATTACCCAAGATCGGGCAGGCATTCGGCCGCGACCACACCACGGTCATGTACGCGCAGCGCAAGATCTTGTCCGAGATGGCCGAGCGGCGTGAGGTTTTTGATCATGTCAAGGAGCTCACCACTCGCATCCGTCAGCGCTCCAAGCGCTGAAATCTCTTCTCTCCCCGGCGCTCCCGGCCCTCATTCCGGGCTTTCGCTGCGCGTGCTGGTAATTTTTTTCGAGAAACTTCACACCCGTCTGTCACACCCGCCACAGCGAGGGGATGTGGGTAGGACTGTGCACAACGCAATTAATCGCCGGTGTAGTAACACCGCTTGGGTGCACAGTTGTCATTCGTCCCCACCCGCCCAACACCTCACCCACAGGTGTTCATGCGGCGATGCACAAGCCGATCGCGGCGCTAGCTGGGCCGAGAGGCCGCTGTCCCCAGCTTGCACAGGCCTTAATACTGGTACTGAGATCTCTTCATCGGTTCTTCTTTGAAATACAGGCTTGGGGACGCCCGGTGCACACTCGTCGTCCGAGGCTTGGTCAGCTCGGGTTGTCGGGGTTTGCGATTAGCTTTCAAGATGGCGTCGAAGGATCTACGGTTGTTCTTCGACTGCCGTTGCGGTCGCCGTTGGCTCATCACATGTCGTCGGCGTTCGTGGCGGAGCCCCGTGCTAGCGGGGGGAGGCTAGCCAATGGATTCGAAACGCTGAGTAGGTGAAGGGACGCTATGGACGCGGCGACGACGACGGCTGGCCTCAGCGACTTGAAATTTCGTTTGGTGCGGGAGTCTTTCGCCGACGCGGTGTCGTGGGTGGCGAAGAACCTGCCGTCCAGACCCGCGGTGCCGGTGCTCTCCGGTGTGCTGCTGTCCGGCACCGATGAGGGCCTGACGATCTCCGGATTCGATTACGAGGTTTCCGCCGAGGCGCAGGTTGCAGCCGAAATCGCTTCTCCGGGAAGTGTTTTGGTGTCCGGCCGGCTGTTGTCGGACATCGTGCGGGCGCTGCCCAACAAGCCCATCGACTTCTACGTCGACGGCAACCGGGTGGCACTGCACTGCGGAAACGCCAGGTTCTCGTTGCCGACGATGGCCGTCGAGGATTACCCGACGCTGCCGGCGCTGCCCGAAGAGACCGGGACGCTGCCCGCCGACTTGTTCGCCGAGGCGATCAGCCAGGTGGCCATCGCGGCCGGCCGCGACGACACGCTGCCGATGTTGACCGGGATCCGGGTTGAGATTTCGGGGGACACGGTGGTTTTGGCGGCCACCGACAGATTCCGCCTGGCGGTTCGCGAGCTGACCTGGTCGGCGGCCTCGCCGGACATCGAAGCGGCGGTCCTGGTGCCGGCCAAGACATTGGCCGAGGCCGCCCGGACCGGGGCCGACGGCTCCGAGGTCCGGTTGGCACTGGGTGCGGGTTCGGGCGTCGGGAAAGACGGATTGCTCGGCATCAGCGGGAACGGCAAGCGCTCCACCACCCGTCTGCTGGACGCGGAATTCCCGAAGTTCCGCCAACTGCTGCCGGCCGAGCACACGGCCGTCGCCACCATCAACGTGGCCGAATTGACCGAGGCGATCAAGCTGGTGGCGTTGGTCGCCGACCGGGGCGCCCAGGTGCGGATGGAATTCAGTGAGGGATCGCTGCGCTTGTCGGCCGGTGCCGACGATGTCGGCCGGGCCGAAGAAGACCTCGCGGTCGATTTCGTCGGCGAGCCGTTGACCATCGCGTTCAACCCGACGTATCTGACCGACGGGTTGGGGTCGGTCCATTCCGAGCTGGTGTCGTTCGGCTTCACGACGCCGGGCAAGCCGGCGCTGTTGCGGCCGGCCTTGAGCGACGACAGCCACCCGACCGGCCCGGGTCCGTACAGCGCCCTGCCGACCGATTACGTCTACTTGTTGATGCCTGTCCGGTTGCCTGGCTAGGTGTACGTCCGGCATTTGGGACTGCGCGACTTCCGGTCCTGGGCACACGCCGACCTCGAATTGCAGCCTGGTCGGACGGTCTTCATTGGATCCAACGGCTTCGGGAAGACGAATCTGCTTGAGGCGCTGTGGTATTCGAGCACTATGGGCTCGCACCGGGTGGGCACGGACGCGCCGTTGATCCGCGCCGGGGCCGAGCGCGCGGTGGTTTCCACGATCGTGGTCAACGAAGGCAGGGAGTGTGCGGTCGATCTGGAGATCGCGGCGGGCCGGGCGAACAAGGCGCGGCTCAATCGTTCCCCGGTGCGCAGTACGCGCGAGGTGATTGGGGTGCTGCGCGCGGTGCTGTTCGCCCCCGAAGACCTGGCGTTGGTGCGGGGCGATCCATCCGACCGGCGCCGCTACCTCGACGATCTGGCGACGGTGCGCCGCCCGGCGGTGGCCGCGGTGCGCGCCGACTATGAAAAGGTGCTGCGGCAGCGCACCGCGCTGTTGAAATCCCTGTCCGGGGCGCGCTACCGCGGCGACCAGAGCGCACTGGACACGCTCGACGTGTGGGACAGTCGCCTGGCCGAACACGGCGCCCAATTGATGGCCGCCCGTATCGATTTGGTGAACCAGTTGACGCCAGAGGTCGAAAAGGCCTACCAGCTGCTGGCCCCGGGATCGCGCGCCGCATCCATCGGCTATCGCTCCAGCCTGGGCGCCCAGGCCGCGGCGGACATCGCCGGCGCCGACCGGGAGTTCTTGGAAGCCGCCCTGCTGGCGGCGTTGTCGGCGCGCCGCGACGCGGAGCTCGAACGCGGCATGTGTCTTGTCGGCCCGCACCGCGACGATCTGGAATTGTGGCTTGGGGACCAGCCCGCGAAAGGCTTTGCCAGCCATGGCGAATCGTGGTCATTAGCGTTGTCGCTGCGGCTGGCCGCATACGAATTGCTGAGGGCCGAAGAAAGCGAACCCGTGTTGTTGCTCGACGACGTCTTCGCCGAACTCGACGCCGCCCGGCGCCGCGCGCTGGCCACGGTCGCCGAATCCGCCGAACAGGTGCTGGTCACCGCGGCGGTGCTGGAAGATATCCCGGCCGGCTGGGACGCCCGCCAGGTGCACGTCGATTTGCGTGACAGCGACTCGGGCCGGGTGTCGGAGATGCACTCATGACCGGTGCTGATGAGGGACCCCGGGCCCCGTCGAATGCCCTGAGTGGCATCGATCTGGTCCGCCGCACCCTCGAGGAGGCCCGGGTCGCGGCGCGGGCTCAGGGTAAAGACGCCGGCCGCGGCCGGGCGGCGGCCCCCGCCCCGCGCCGGGTCGCGGGTCAGCGCCGCAGTTGGTCGGGGCCGGGACCTGACGCACGCGACCCGCAGCCGCTGGGTAGCCTGGCGCGCGACCTGGCGAGAAAACGTGGGTGGTCCGCGCAGGTCGCCGAGGGCACGGTGCTGGGCAACTGGGCGACCGTCGTCGGCCATCAGATCGCCGACCACGCGGTGCCGACCGCGCTGAACGACGGTGTGCTGAGCGTGGCCGCCGAATCGACGGCGTGGGCGACCCAGCTGCGGATGATTCAGTCGCAGTTATTGGCCAAGATCGCCGCCGCCGTCGGCAACGGCGTGGTGACGTCGTTGAAGATCACCGGCCCGGCAGCGCCCTCCTGGCGCAAGGGGCCGCGTCACATCGCTGGACGAGGGCCGCGCGACACGTACGGCTAGGGAGGTTGGCGGCGACCCCGCATCCCCAGATCACGCTTCGTCCACAGGCCGCTGAAATCCGCCAGGACGACGCGGACCCCCTCGACGCACGTCGGGACGCGGCGAGAATAAAGAAATCGTGCGCACGGCGCGGTTAGCTGGGTAGAAACGCGGCCAGAAAATCGGTGCGGATGCCTGTTCACGCTAGACTGGCAGGATGCGACTGTTGCGGTGACTGGAACCGCCCGCATGAAACCCCAAGGAGAGCATTCCGACCGTGGCTGCCCAGAAGAAGAAGGCACAAGACGATTACGGCGCTTCAGCGATCACCGTGCTCGAGGGCCTCGAGGCCGTCCGCAAACGCCCCGGTATGTACATCGGGTCCACGGGTGAGCGTGGTCTGCACCACCTCATCTGGGAGGTGGTGGACAACTCGGTCGACGAGGCGATGGCCGGCTACGCCGACAAGGTCGACGTCCGGATTCTCGACGACGGCAGCGTAGAGGTCTCCGACAACGGGCGCGGTATTCCGGTCGCGATGCACGCCACCGGTGCCCCCACCGTCGACGTCGTGATGACGCAGCTGCATGCGGGCGGCAAATTCGGCGGCGAGAACAGCGGCTACAACGTCAGTGGTGGTCTGCACGGCGTCGGTGTGTCGGTGGTCAACGCGCTCTCGACCCGGCTCGAGGTCGACATCGCCCGCGACGGCCACGAATGGTCGCAGTATTACGACCGCGCGGTCCCCGGCACCCTCAAACAGGGCGAGGCGACCAAGCGCACCGGCACCACGATCCGGTTCTGGGCCGACCCGGAAATCTTCGAGACCACCGAATACGACTTCGAGACGGTGGCGCGCCGGCTGCAGGAAATGGCCTTCCTCAACAAGGGTTTGACCATCAACCTCACCGACGAACGGGTGAGCAACGAAGAGGTGGTCGACGAGGTCGTCAGCGACACCGCCGAAGCGCCCAAGTCGGCGGAGGAGAAGGCCGCGGAATCCACTGCGCCACATAAGGTTAAGCACCGCACCTTCCATTACCCCGGTGGCCTGGTCGACTTCGTCAAACACATCAACCGCACCAAGAGCCCGATCCAGCAGAGCATCATCGACTTCGACGGCAAGGGTCCCGGCCACGAGGTCGAGATCGCGATGCAGTGGAACGGCGGTTACTCGGAGTCGGTGCACACCTTCGCCAACACCATCAACACCCACGAGGGCGGCACGCACGAGGAGGGCTTCCGCAGCGCGCTGACGACAGTGGTCAACAAGTACGCCAAAGACAAGAAGCTGCTCAAGGACAAGGACCCCAACCTCACCGGCGATGACATCCGCGAAGGCCTGGCCGCGGTGATCTCGGTCAAGGTCAGCGAGCCGCAGTTCGAGGGCCAGACCAAGACCAAGCTGGGCAACACTGAGGTGAAGTCCTTCGTGCAGAAGGTCTGCAACGAACAACTCACGCACTGGTTCGAAGCCAACCCCGCGGACGCCAAGGTCGTGGTCAACAAGGCGGTGTCGTCGGCGCAGGCCCGCATAGCCGCCCGTAAAGCACGAGAGTTGGTGCGCCGCAAGAGCGCAACGGATCTCGGGGGGCTGCCCGGCAAGCTCGCCGACTGCCGCTCCACCGATCCGCGCAAGTCGGAACTGTATGTGGTGGAGGGCGACTCGGCGGGCGGCTCGGCCAAGAGCGGCCGCGACTCCATGTTCCAGGCCATCCTGCCGCTGCGCGGCAAGATCATCAACGTCGAAAAGGCCCGCATTGATCGGGTTCTGAAGAACACCGAGGTCCAGGCGATCATCACCGCGCTGGGCACCGGCATCCACGACGAGTTCGACATCGCCAAGCTGCGCTACCACAAGATCGTGCTGATGGCCGACGCGGATGTCGACGGCCAGCACATCTCGACATTGCTGCTGACGCTGCTGTTCCGTTTCATGCGACCGCTGATCGAACACGGGCACGTGTTCTTGGCGCAGCCGCCGCTGTACAAGCTGAAATGGCAACGCAGCGATCCCGAATTCGCCTACTCCGACCGCGAGCGCGACGGCTTGCTGGAGGCCGGCCAGAAGGCGGGCAAGAAGATCAACAAGGACGACGGTATCCAGCGTTACAAGGGTCTTGGCGAAATGGACGCCAAGGAATTGTGGGAAACCACAATGGATCCCAGCGTCCGAGTGCTGCGCCAAGTCACACTCGACGACGCCGCGGCCGCCGACGAGCTGTTCTCCATCCTGATGGGCGAGGACGTCGACGCGCGCCGCAGCTTTATCACCCGTAATGCCAAGGACGTTCGCTTCTTAGATGTCTAGACGGCTGAGCGATTCAGACCGGCCACCGTTGACCGACCAACGAGGAATTCATGACTGACACCACGCTGCCGCCTGGCGACGACTCCGTCGACCGGATCCAACCGGTCGACATCCAGCAGGAGATGCAGCGCAGCTACATCGATTACGCGATGAGCGTGATCGTCGGGCGTGCGCTGCCCGAGGTGCGCGACGGTCTCAAGCCGGTGCACCGGCGCGTGCTCTACGCGATGTACGACTCCGGGTTCCGCCCGGATCGCAGCCACGCGAAGTCGGCGCGGTCGGTCGCCGAGACGATGGGTAACTACCACCCGCACGGCGACGCGTCGATCTACGACACGCTGGTGCGCATGGCGCAGCCGTGGTCGCTGCGCTATCCGCTCGTCGACGGCCAGGGCAACTTCGGCTCGCCCGGCAACGACCCGCCGGCCGCCATGCGGTACACCGAGGCGCGACTGACCCCGCTCGCGATGGAGATGCTGCGCGAAATCGACGAGGAGACAGTCGATTTCATTCCCAACTACGACGGTCGTGTGCAGGAGCCGACCGTGCTGCCGAGCCGGTTCCCCAACCTGCTGGCCAACGGCTCGGGCGGTATCGCCGTGGGAATGGCGACCAACATCCCCCCGCACAACCTGCGCGAGCTGGCCGAAGCCGTCTACTGGTGCCTGGACAATCACGAAGCCGACGAAGAGGCGACGCTGGCCGCGGTCTGCGAGCGGGTCAAGGGTCCGGACTTCCCCACCCACGGTCTGATCGTCGGATCACAAGGCATCCACGATGCGTACACCACCGGCCGCGGGTCGATCCGGATGCGCGGAGTCGTTGAGGTAGAAGAGGATTCACGCGGCCGCACCTCGCTGGTGATCACCGAGTTGCCCTACCAGGTGAACCACGACAACTTCATCACCTCGATCGCCGAGCAGGTGCGCGACGGCAAGTTGGCCGGCATCTCCAACATCGAAGACCAGTCAAGCGACCGCGTCGGCCTGCGCATCGTGGTGGAGATCAAGCGCGACGCCGTCGCCAAGGTGGTGCTGAACAACCTCTACAAGCACACCCAGCTGCAGACCAGCTTCGGGGCGAACATGTTGTCGATCGTCGACGGGGTGCCGCGCACGCTGCGCCTCGACCAGATGATCCGCCACTACGTCGCGCATCAACTCGACGTGATCGTCCGCCGCACCACCTACCGGTTGCGCAAGGCCAACGAGCGCGCGCACATCTTGCGCGGTCTGGTCAAAGCGCTCGACGCGCTCGACGAGGTGATCGCCCTGATCCGCGCGTCGGAGACCGTGGAGATCGCCCGGGCCGGCCTGATCGAGCTGCTGGACATCGACGAAATCCAGGCCCAGGCGATCCTGGACATGCAGCTGCGCCGGCTGGCCGCCCTGGAGCGCCAGCGCATCGTCGACGACCTGGCCAAGATCGAAGCCGAGATCGCGGACCTGGAAGACATCCTGGCCAAGCCGGAGCGGCAGCGCCGCATCGTGCACGACGAGCTCGCCGAGATCGTCGACAAGCACGGCGACGAGCGCCGGACCCGGATCATCGCCGCCGACGGTGACGTCAACGACGAGGACCTGATCGCCCGCGAGGACGTCGTCGTCACCATCACCGAGACCGGTTACGCCAAACGCACCAAGACCGACCTGTACCGCAGCCAGAAACGCGGCGGCAAGGGTGTGCAGGGCGCCGGCCTGAAGCAGGACGACATCGTGCGGCACTTCTTCGTGTGCTCCACGCACGACTGGATCCTGTTTTTCACCACCCAGGGCCGGGTCTACCGGGCCAAGGCGTACGAACTGCCGGAGGCGTCGCGAACGGCGCGCGGTCAGCACGTCGCCAACCTGCTGGCGTTCCAACCCGAGGAGCGCATCGCCCAGGTCATCCAGATCCGCGGTTACGAGGATGCCCCGTACCTGGTGCTGGCCACCCGCAACGGGCTGGTGAAGAAGACCAAGCTGACCGACTTCGACTCCAACCGCTCGGGCGGAATCGTGGCGATCAACCTGCGCGACAACGACGAGCTCGTCGGCGCGGTGCTCTGCTCCGCCGACGAGGACCTGCTATTGGTCTCGGCCAACGGCCAGTCCATCCGGTTCTCGGCGACCGACGATGCGCTGCGGCCGATGGGCCGAGCCACCTCGGGTGTGCAGGGCATGCGGTTCAACGCTGACGACTACCTGTTGTCGCTCAACGTGGTCCGCGAGGGAACCTATCTGCTGGTGGCAACGTCTGGTGGGTATGCCAAGCGCACCGCGATCGAGGAATATCCGGTGCAGGGCCGCGGCGGCAAGGGCGTCCTGACGGTGATGTACGACCGCCGGCGTGGCAGGCTGGTTGGTGCGTTGATTGTCGATGAGGACAGCGAGCTGTACGCGATCACCTCGGGAGGCGGCGTCATCCGCACCGCAGCGGGCCAGGTCCGCAAGGCGGGACGGCAGACCAAGGGCGTGCGCCTGATGAACCTCGGTGAAGAGAACACGCTGCTGGCCATCGCCCGCAACGCCGAGGCGAACGCGGACGAAGTCGTCGAGGAAATCGACGGTGCCACGGAGTCGGACAGCTAGTCGGTAGCGAGCCACTAGACTCAGCCCGATGACGGTCGGGCCGCGTGGCGGGCCGAGTAGGAGACCTAAGGAGTCGGGGTGACCTCACCGAACGAGCCGGGCGCCCCCAAAAAGGGGGATGCCCCCAACGGGGATGGTTCGGTTGAGCGAGCCGGTGTGCGCCGCGCGGCGCCACCGGCACCGGGTGGCCGCGCCCAAGACGGTGGGGACGGGCCACCGTGGCAGCGCGGCGGCACCCGACCCCAGCAGCCGGGTCCTCGGCATAACGAACCGCCCACCGAGAAGCGGCCCTCGGGCCAGGCCGGCGGCGTCGAGGCCCGGCTGAACCGCTTCATCTCCGGCACCGCGGCGCCCGGCGCCGGCGCTCCGGCGCACGCCAAGGAGCCTGAGCCCGCGCCCGCCCGCGCCGAGACCTCTGCGACCGAGGCCTACGCGAGCGAGTTGCCGGACCTGTCCGGTGGAGTGCCGCGCGGCCCGCACCGCAAACCCGCGCCCGAGCGCCCCGCCGAGTCGCCGAGCGCGTCGGGGTCCGGACGGTCGGCCACCGCCGAAAGCCGGGAAGGCCGGGATAACCGGGACAACCGGGTGCAGGTGTCACGGCGAACGCGGGGCCCGGTGCGGGCCAGCATGCAGATCCGCCGCATCGATCCGTGGAGCACCCTGAAGGTGTCGCTGCTGCTCTCGGTGGCGCTGTTCTTCGTCTGGATGATCGCCGTCGCGTTCCTCTACCTGGTGCTCGGCGGCATGGGCGTGTGGTCGAAGTTGAACAGCAACGTCGGTGACCTGCTCAACAACACCAGCGGCAGCAGCGGCGAACTGGTGTCCAGCGGCACGATTTTCGGCGGCGCGGTCCTGATCGGGCTGGTCAACATCGTGTTGCTGACCGCGATGGCCACCATCGCTGCGTTCGTCTACAACCTGACCACCGATCTGATCGGCGGTGTCGAGGTGACGTTGGCGGATCGGGACTAGCAGTGGACGCTGCGTTTTTGGGAGTCGGGCGGGGAGTGCGGTAATCTCGTCGCTCGGCCGTACGCGAGTACGGGCCTATAGCTCAGGCGGTTAGAGCGCTTCGCTGATAACGAAGAGGTCGGAGGTTCGAGTCCTCCTAGGCCCACAACCATGTGCCCGTCAAGACGTTGCGTAAGACTCGCACTGCCGCTGGGACTTATCGCCGTATTGGCAGCGGTGGCGTGGTCCCGACGCGGAGTCGAGGTCTGGCACGTGGCTGTGGATGACCAAGGTCAACCACCCAGTCACGATGAGGGGCCTTAGCTCAGTTGGTAGAGCACCGCCTTTGCAAGGCGGGTGTCAGGGGTTCGATTCCCCTAGGCTCCACAAGTCACGCCCCTTCCCCGGCTCCCGCGTAGGACGAGCCGAGAAAGCGTTCCACCAGGGCCCGCTCGGCGGCGGCATCTTTGAGCGGCCAGCCCCACAGCGCCAGGAAAACGCGGATCAGCCACTGCGCCGCCAGCGGATCGTCGTGCCCGGGCCCCAGCATCTCGGCGGCCAGGGCCGTCACGATCGGTGAGTTGATGACCCAATCGCTGACCGGGGCGGCGTGGATCGAGCGCATGAGCTGGGCCAGCGGATCGGAGCGCAGCCGTTCGAGCGCCATGATGGTGGCGGTCACGACCCGCTGGGGGCCTCGAAGGTCCTCGATGGCGTCACGGGTGGTGTCCACGATGCGGGCGGCCTGGATGCGGATCACGGCGTCGCGGATCGTCGCCTTGCCGCCGGCATGGCGATAGATCGTCGCCGGTGAGCAATGCACCCGGGCGGCCAGGGCTTCGATCGAGAAATCCTCGTATCCCCGGCGGGCGATGAGGTCGGCCGCCGCGGTATAGATCCGTTCGGCGGCTTCGCTACCGCGGTCGCGGCCCACCAACCAATCACTCCCAGTCATCCGTCCATGCTGCACCGCCTGCGGGCTACGGAAACGCTTTTCTCAGGCCGAGAATTCACTACGCAGATTTCTCAGCCGAAGTTGCTGCTGGCGACTGGTGGGCGCCGCCAGCGGCGTTCGGCCGCGAGCCGCGAACGTTCCTCAACTTTCCCGCATGCCATTGACCCGCCGGTGAGCTGCATCGAGCCTGAAACGCATGGCCGTGTTGGACAAGGCGATCCGATTCTTCGGCAGCGAGGCGATCCAGGACCCGTACCCGCTGTATGACCGGATGCGCGCCGAGGCGCCGGTGCACCGCATCGGCGACTCCGTCTTTTACGCGGTATGCGGTTGGGACGCGGTTCTTGAGGCCGTCGATCGGGTAGGAGACTTTTCGTCGAACCTCACGGCGACCATGGTGTTTCACGAGGACGGCAGCGTTACACCGTTCGATATGGGACCGCCGGGAGCCTCGATGCATACATTGGCCACCGCGGACGACCCAATTCATGCGATGCACCGGAAGATCCTGCTACCCCATTTGTCGGCCAAACGCGTTCGGATCATTGAAGAATTCGCCGCACAGACCGCGGACCTTCTCTGGGAGGAGAATCTGCGCGATGGTCAGATCGAGTGGATGAGCGCGGTCGCCAACCGGTTGCCGATGATGGTGGTCTGCAAGCTGTTGGGTCTGCCCGACGATGATGTCGACAGGCTCATTCGGCTCGGCTACGCCACCACCACCTTGCTCGACGGGATCGTCACACCCGACCAGCTCACAGCGGCCGGAGTCGCCGCAATGGAACTCTCCGGCTATGTCCTCGAGCACTTCGAAAAGTCAAGCGACAACAGTGAAGACGGTCTGATCGCCGATCTGGCAGCGCGCTGCACATCGGGTGAACTTGAACAGCTGCCAGCGCTCGGCATCATGCTCACCCTCTTCAGTGCCGCGGGAGAATCGACGGCGTCGCTGCTCGGCAGCGCGGCCTGGATACTTGCCGATCGCCCCGGGATCCAACAACAACTTCGCGAAAACCCGCAATTGCTAAGTAGTTTCATCGAAGAGACGCTGCGCTTTGAGTCGCCGTTTCGCGGCCATTACCGCCACGTGTGGCGCGACACCACGCTGGGTGGGGTCGAGGTGCCGGCCGGCGCGCACTTGTTACTGATGTGGGGAGCGGCGAACCGCGACCCGACACACTTCGTGGATCCGAACGAGTTTCGGCTCGATCGCGCGTCCGCCAAGGGCCACGTGAGTTTCGGTAAGGGCGTGCATTTCTGCGTGGGTGCCGCGCTGGCCCGCTTGGAGGCCCACATCGTGCTGCGGATGCTGCTCGAGCGCACTTCATGGATCGATGCGACCGACGTCGGCGAATGGCTGCCGAGCGTCCTGGTCCGTCGCCGCGAACGGCTTCAGCTGGCTGTGCGGTGATCTAGGGCCGCGGCTGCACCTCGACGCTGGGCGGCCGCGACTGGGGATCCTGGGGCTTCGCCCGCACCGAGCGCCGGATGATGCTGAACGCCGCGGCGCCGCCGGCGAGGACGGCGACGGCGACACCCGCGAAGACCAAGGGGCGCTTGCCACGACGCTGCGCGCGCCGTGCGTCCTGCAGGGCCTGGGGCAGGCTCGTCACCACTTCCTGTGCGGCGGCCAGCTCCTGGGCAAGGGTCTCCTGGGCCGCGGCGAGGTCCCGGGCCAGCCGCCCCTCTTGATACCGGCGGCGCAGCTGCGCCGCGGTCGACTGCGCGGACTGGACACTCAGGCCGACCACCCCACGGGTGAGGTCTACCGGTCCCTGCGCCGAATAGCTCAGGCCGCGGGCCAATCGCTGCCGCGGCGTCAGCCGGGAATCCGCCTTCGCGCTCATCTGTCGCCTTTCTGTCCCGTGGAACGAGCCGGCCGTGACACCGACCGGGTAACTGAACAGACTGCCAGCATAGGGACGTCGTCGTCGGTCGTGCGCGCGCGCGGCGATTTCGATGACGGTCCGCGTTGGGTGACACCGCGTGCGGCAACGCCCACCCGTAGTGGCAGACTCTCATGCCGTGACCAACAGCCCCTTTCAGACTGCTACCGCGACGCTCCACACCAACCGCGGCGACATCAAGGTCGCCCTCTTCGGAAACCACGCGCCCAAGACCGTTGCCAACTTCGTCGGCCTGGCGCAGGGCACCAAGGAGTACTCGACGCAGAACGCATCGGGAGGCTCTTCGGGCCCCTTCTATGACGGCGCGGTCTTCCACCGGGTGATCCGGGGCTTCATGATTCAGGGTGGCGACCCGACCGGAACCGGTCGCGGCGGCCCGGGTTACAAGTTCGCCGACGAGTTCCACCCCGAACTGCAATTCGACAAGCCCTACCTGCTGGCGATGGCCAACGCGGGCCCCGGCACCAACGGCTCGCAGTTCTTCATCACCGTCGGGCAGACCCCGCACCTGAACCGGCGCCACACGATCTTCGGCGAAGTGACCGATCCGGAGTCGCAAAAGGTCGTCGACGCCATCTCCACGACGAGCACCGACGGCAACGACCGTCCGACCGAGCCGGTCGTCATCGAGTCGATCACCATCTCCTGAACCCGGCACCAGCCGCGGGCCGCTCAGGGCTGCTGGCGGCCCGCGTAGCCGGCTTCGGTGAGCGCGTCGAGCACCTCCACCGGGTCCGTCCCGAGGTCCCATCGGGAGAACAGCACCAGGTCGCCGTCGGCGGTCTCGACCTCGAGTAACCGCACCTTGCGCCCGTAGCGGCGGAACTCCATGATGCGGATGATCTTGATGTCGGAATGCTGCAATACCTGCGTTCGGAACCAGCCGCGCAGCATCAGCCCGCCGGTTGTGATTGCCAGCTTGGGACGCGCGCGCCACGACACGCCGGCAAACAAGAGCAGACCCGCCGCGGCAACGCCCGCCAGAATCCGCCCGGGCGGGTCTGTGACCACGGTCACAGCCGCGATAGCCATCAAAACGCCCGCGGCTCCACAACCAGCGATTCCCGCCGTTTGCGGCTGCCATTGTGTTTGCTGCATGCGGTCCTTAACCCCTCCCACCACCGGCTATGCAGTTATCCACATCAGCTATCAACAGTGGGGATAAATCACACGCGTGTGATTGGGTGGCCGGAAAGTTGCTGACGCCGTACCAAATCAACCCGGAAATGAATTCATTACACCGACCGTCCCGCTCAGTGCCAGCGCATCGTGAGCAACAAACCGGTGATCATGAAAGCGAACGCGATCGCATAGTTCCACGGACCCAGTTGCGCCATCCAGTTCAGGGCGGCCGGGGCCTGGCTCCCGACGGCGGCCAGCTGGAACACCATCAGCCAGACGAGGCCGATCAGCATGAGACCGATGAACAGCGCGACGAACCACACGCTCGACGGCCCGACCTTGACTTTCACCGGCGTGCGGCTGACCGCGCCGACGGTGAAGTCGTTCTTCTTGCGGACCTTGGACTTGGGCATGATTACCTCGCGGATTACCTCAACGACACGGTGAGCGGGACGGGGTGCAACGATAAACAGTGCAGTCGCACCCATAGCTTGGCTACGAGACTAACTCACCTGGGACGGTGACCAGGAAATGGAGACTCGATGATCCAGACGCGCCGGTCGCCATGGCGCTTCGGCGTCCCGGTGGTGTGTCTGCTGGCCGGCTTGTTGCTCGCCGCAACCCACGGAGTCTCCGGCGGCGCCGAGATCCGCCGCAGCGACGCCCCGCGCCTGGTGGACCTGGTCCGTGAGACGCAGTCGTCGGTGAACCGTCTCAGCGCCCAACGCGAGCAACTGACCGCCAAGATCGATGCCGCGCACGGCCGCTCCTCGGACGCCGCACTGTCGGCCATGCTGCGGCGTTCCACGCAACTCGCGGGCGAGGCGGGGATGAGCCCGGTGCACGGGCCGGGCCTGGTGGTCACGCTGGCCGACGCCCAGCGCGACGCCAACGGTCGCTTCCCGCGCGACGCCTCCCCCGACGACCTGGTGGTGCATCAGCAAGACATCGAGGCCGTGCTCAACGCGCTGTGGAGCGCCGGCGCCGAGGCGATCCAGATGCAAGACCAGCGGATCATCGCCACGTCGGTGCCGCGCTGCGTCGGCAACACGCTGCTGCTCAACGGGCGGACCTACAGCCCGCCGTACACGATCACGGCGATCGGCAACGCGGCGGCCATGCAAGCCGCCCTGGCAGCCGCTCCCCTGGTGCTCCTGTACAAGCAATACGTGGTCCGCTTCGGCCTCGGCTACGACGAACAGGTGAAGTCCGACGTGCAGGTCGTCGGTCATACCGAGCCCGACCGGCTGCATTTCGCGCAGCCCAACGGCCCCATCGGCTACTGACGTCCACTGACCAGTCACACCGGCGGCCGCGGACGGTAACCTGACACGATGCGGATCCTGGTTGTCGACAACTACGACAGCTTCGTGTTCAACCTGGTGCAGTACCTCGGTCAGCTGGGTGTGGACGCCGAAGTCTGGCGCAATGACGACACCCGGCTCGCCGATCAGTCCGCCGTCGCCCGGCAGTTCGACGGGGTGCTGCTCAGTCCGGGGCCGGGCACCCCGGAACGCGCGGGCGCCTCGATTCCGATGGTTCGTGCCTGCGCCGCCGAGCGGACGCCGCTGCTCGGGGTCTGCCTGGGGCACCAGGCCATCGGCGTCGCATTCGGCGCCACCGTCGACCGCGCCCCCGAACTGCTGCACGGTAAGACCAGCAGCGTCCATCACACCAATGCCGGTGTGCTGCAAGGTCTTCCGGATCCATTCACCGCAACCCGCTACCACTCGCTGACCATCCTGCCCGAGTCGCTGCCGCCGGTGCTGCAGGTTACGGCCCACACCCCGAGCGGCGTGATCATGGGCGTGCGGCACACCGATCTACCGATCCACGGCGTCCAGTTCCACCCGGAGTCGATCCTCACCGAGGGTGGCCACCGCATGCTGGCGAACTGGCTCGCCGATTGCGGGTGGGAGCGCGACGACACGTTGGTGCGCCGGCTCGAGAATGACGTGCACGCCGCGGTGCGGCCGTATTTCCCGGCCGATCCGACGGCTACTGACCGAACTTCAGCGTGATGATGCCGTCGCGGTTGACCCCGGCGCCCGCCGGCGGGTTCTGATACACCACCCGATGCGATTGGGAGCTGCCGGCGTCGACGTCGGCGCCCTTGTCCAGGATGCCCGTCCAGCCCAGCGCCCGTAGCCGCGGTTCGGCGTCCGTCCAGAACATGCCGGACAGGTCAGGCATGACGAACTGGTTGCCCTTGGACACCTGCAGCTCGATCACCGAGTCCACCGGAATCATCTGGCCCTTGGGCGGATTGGTGCCGATCACCTCGCCGGCCGGGCGAGTACTGTCCACCTGCACCTGGGTGACCTTGCTGAAGCCGTAGACGGTCAGGTTCTTCTGCGCGATGTCCACGGTCTGGCCGGCGATGTCGGGGACCTGCTTTGTCTCGGGCCCGGAGCCGACGATGAGGGTGACGACATTGGTGATCGCCGACGTCTGGTTGGCCGGCGGGTTGGTCCCGATCACCTTGCCCAGCAATTCCGGGGTCGACGGCGAGTTGGCCTGCTTGAACTTGCTGAAGCCCGCGGCCTTCAGCTTGGCGACCGCGTCGGCGTAGCTCAGCGAGGACACGTCGGGCACCTCGCGCTGTTCGGGGCCGGTGGAGACATTGATGGTGATCTCGTCGCCCGCATTGACCGACGCGTTGGCGCCCGGGTCGGTACCGATGACGTGATCGGGCGGGATCGTCGAATCCGGCTTCTGCAATGTGCGGGTCTTGAACCCCCGGTTCTGCAGCGCCGCGATGGCATCGGCGGACACCTGCCCACGCACGTCGGGCACCTGCACGTCCCGGGCGCTCCCCCCAAAGGTGTTGAAAGCAATGACGACAACGATCGTCAGGACGGCCAACGCCGCCACCGCGACAATCCAGCGGCCGACCGAACCGACGCTGCGGTCCTCGCCCGCGTCGGCGAGAACCTGACGCGGCAGCGGGTCGGTACGCGTCGGGCCGACGCCGGCGGGCCCCGAGGACAGCAGCGAGCTGCGGTCGGCGTCGGTGAGCACCTTGGGAGCTTCGGGCCTCTCGCCGTTGTGCACCCGGATCAGATCGGCCCGCATCTCCGCCGCCGTCTGATAGCGGTTGTCGGGATTCTTGGCCAGCGCCTTGAGCACCACGGCGTCGAGGTCGGCGGAGATGCCGTCGTGCCGCTGCGAGGGGGGGACCGGGTCTTCCCGAACATGTTGGTAAGCAACGGCAACGGGTGAGTCGCCGGTGAAAGGCGGTTCACCCGTGAGGATTTCGTAGAGCACGCAACCCAGGGAGTACACGTCGGAACGCGCGTCGACCGTATCGCCGCGGGCCTGTTCGGGGGACAGGTACTGCGCGGTTCCGATCACCGCGGCGGTCTGGGTGACGCTGTTGCCGCTGTCGGCGATCGCGCGGGCGATGCCGAAGTCCATCACCTTGACCGCGTTGGTGGTGCTGATCATGATGTTGGCCGGCTTGACGTCGCGGTGGATGATGCCGTTCTGGTGGCTGAAGTTCAGCGCCTGGCACGCGTCGGCGATGATCTCGATGGCCCGCCGCGGCGGCAGCGGCCCATCGGTGTGCACGATGTCGCGCAGGGTGACGCCGTCGACGTACTCCATCACGATGTAGGGCAGCGGCCCGGTGGGCGTCTCGGCCTCGCCGGTGTCGTAGACGGCGACGATCGACGGGTGATTCAACGCGGCGGCGTTTTGCGCCTCGCGCCGGAAGCGAAGGTAGAAGCTGGGGTCGCGGGCCAGATCCGCGCGCAGCACCTTGACCGCGACATCGCGATGCAAGCGGACGTCGCGGGCCAGGTGAACCTCGGACATACCCCCGAAGCCGAGGATTTCGCCCAGTTCATAGCGGTCGGACAGGTGCTGCGGCGTGGTCATTGCGGTGTTCCGTGTCGGGCCGGCGCGTGGTGGAAGCCGGAAGTCCCTATTGTCCCGTTATCCGGCCAATTGAGCCGCATGCCGGGCTGTGCCCCCGAACCGCTCGGCGTCTTGCTCGCCGGCGGCGCGGACGCGGGTGGGGTTCCGGTATCGGTCACGGTCGGCGGCTGTTGCTGCTGGTCCGCCCGCGAGTTGATAACGATGAGCACCGCGATGATGATCGCGAGCGCGCCGAGCACCCCGGCGGCCCACAGCAGGGCCCGCTGGCCCGACGAGAAGGTCCGCCTGGCCGGCGGCGGGCGATGGCCGCCCGTGGTCGGCCGCGACCGGCGGGGTGCGGCACTGCGGCCCGGCGACACCGCGGCGGCGCGGGTGGTGGGGCTGGACGGAATGGCCGCCGGCGATGCGCGGCCCGGAGGCGGTGACTGGCTGGGCCGCGGCGGCCGACGGCCGGCGCGCACCGCGGCCACGGCGTCGGCGAACGGCCCCCCGCTGCGATAGCGCATCGCGGGGTTCTTCACCAGCGTGATCTCGATCAGTTCGCGCACGTTGGGCGGCAGCTCCGCGGGCAGTGGCGGCGGCGGTTCCTTGATGTGCTTCATCGCCACGGTCAGGGCGCCGTCGCCGGTGAACGGCCGCTTGCCCGAAACAACCTCGTAGCCAACGACTCCCAGCGAGTACACGTCGCTGGACGGGGTGGCGTCGTGACCCAGGGCCTGTTCGGGCGCGATGTACTGGGCGGTCCCCATCACCATCCCGGTCTGGGTCACCGGTGCGGCGTCGACGGCCTTGGCGATACCGAAGTCGGTGATCTTCACCTGGCCGGTGGGGGTGATCAGGATGTTTCCGGGTTTGACGTCGCGGTGCACCAGGCCGGCCGCGTGCGCAACCTGCAGGGCCCGACCGGTCTGCTCGAGCATGTCCAGCGCGTGCCGCAGCGACAGTCGGCCGGTGCGCTTGAGCACCGAGTTCAGCGGCTCACCGTTGACCAGCTCCATCACCAGGTAGGCGGTCCGGCCCTCCCCGTCGAGCTGGCTCTCGCCGTAGTCGTGGACGGCGGCGATGCCGGGGTGGTTGAGCATGGCGGTGGTGCGCGCTTCGGCGCGGAACCGCTCGATGAACTCCGGGTCCTGGGAGAACTCCTGCTTGAGGACCTTGACCGCGACGCGCCGGCCCAGCCGGCTGTCCACCGCCTCCCACACCTGACCCATGCCGCCGGTGGCGATCAGGCGCTGAAGGCGGTATCTGCCAGACAGCGTCACACCAACTCGCGGGCTCATGGTCCTCCCTGTAGCGCAGCCTGGATCACAGCCCGTCCGATCGGCGCGGCGAGTGCACCCCCCGTCGCGGACAGGCGGTCGGCGCCATTCTCCACCAACACCGCCACGGCGACCTTCGGGGTCTGCGCGGGCGCGAACGCGATGTACCACGCGTGCGGCGGGGTGTGCCGCGGATCGCTGCCATGCTCTGCGGTACCAGTCTTCGATGCGATCTGCACGCCGGGAATGGCCCCTTTCTGCTGTGCGACCTTCTCGGCGCCGACCATCAGCTCTGTTAGCTTAGCGGCGACCTGCGGCGACACGGCGCGCCGCTGCTCATAGGGTGCTGTGGTGCTGATGGTGGTCAGGTCGGGCCCCTTGAGGCTGTCGATCAGGTAGGGCTGCATCGTCACCCCATCGTTCGCGATGGTCGCGGCGATCTCGGCGTTTTGCAGGGGTGTCATAGCGACATCCTTCTGCCCGATGCTCGTCATGCCCAGCGCCGCGGCGTCCGGAATGATCCCGATGGTCGACTCCGCGACCTGCAGTGGGATGACGCTGGGCGTGCTGTCCAGCCCGAACGAGTGCGCCATGTTGCGCAGCGCGTCGGATCCGGTGAGGAGACCGAGCTGGACAAAGGCGGTGTTGCAGGACAGGGCGAACGCCTGCTGCAGCGACACCGTCGGCTCGTTTCCGCACGACTCCCCACCGTAGTTCTCCAAAGTGGCGGTGCTGTTGGGTAGCGGAATCGAACGGGCGGCGGTCAGCTGCTCGGTGTCGGAGGCACCGGCCTGCAGCGCGGCCGCGGTGGTGATCACTTTGAAGGTGGACCCGGGCGGGTAGGTCTCCGAGATGGCCCGGTTGGCCAGCGGATTGTCCGGGTCGTCCCGCAACTTCTGCCAGGCCTGCGCCTGCACCTCGGGATCGTGCGACGACAGCAGGTTGGGGTCGTACGACGGCGACGACACCATCGCCAAGATCCGGCCGGTCGACGGCTCGAGGGCGACCACGGCGCCCTTGCAGGGCGGACCGCCGCAGCCCTGTTGCATCGCGTCCCAGGCGGTCTGCTGGACCCGCGGCTTGATCGTGGTGTCGACGTTTGCGCCGCGTGGATCGCGCCCGGTGAAGAAATCGGCCAGCCTGCGCCCGAACAGCCGCTCGTCGGAGCCGTTCAGCAGCGGATCCTCGGCGCGTTCCAGACCGGTGCTGGAATAGCGCAGCGAGTAGAAACCGGTGACCGGCGCGTACACCGCGGGGTTGGGGTAGACGCGCAGGAAGCGGTAGCGGTTGTCGGTGGCGGCCGAGTAGGCCAACAGCTGGCCGCCGGCCACGATCTGGCCGCGCTGGCGTGAATACTCGTCGAGTAGGACCCGCTGGTTGCGCGGGTCGGCACGCAGCGAATCGGCGGCGAAGACCTGCGTCATCGTGGCGTTGATCAGAAGCAACACGATCAACGCCATCACGGTCACCGAGATCCGGCGCAGGGAGGCGTTCATACTTTCTCGATCACCTCGGTGCCGGCCGCCGCGATCGACGGCTGGTTGCGTGCGCGGGTGCGCAAGGGACGACGGGCGCTGTGCGAGATGCGCACCAGGATTGCCAGCAGCACGTAGTTCGCCAGTAAGGACGAGCCGCCGTAGGACATCCACGGCGTGGTCAACCCGGTCAGCGGAATGAGCTGGGTTACGCCGCCGACGACGATGAACAGCTGAAGCGCCAGCGTCGACGCCAGACCTGCGGCCAACAGCTTGCCGAAGCTGTCGCGGGTGGCGATGGCCGTGCGCAGCCCGCGCACGATGACGATGGTGTAGAGCATCAGAATGCTGGCCAGGCCCACCAGCCCGAGCTCTTCGCCGAACGCGGCGATGATGAAGTCGGTCGAGGCGGCGGGCACGGTGTCCGGCTGGCCGTTACCGAGGCCGGTGCCGAAGATGCCGCCGGTGGCAAAACTGAACAGCGACTGGACGATCTGGTAGCCGCTGCCGTCGGGGTCGGAGAACGGGTCCCACCACATCTGCACCCGCACCCGAACGTGGGCGAAAATGTAATACGCGACAACGCTTCCCGCGACGAACAGGACCAGGCCGATGCCCACCCAACTGAAGCGCTGGGTGGCCAGGTACACCACCACCAGAAACGACGTGTACAGCAATAGCGAAGTGCCGAGGTCCTTTTCGAAGGCCATCACGCCGACGGAGATCACCCACGCCGCCAGCAGGGGCGCGAGGTCGCGGGGGCGGGGCAGCGTCAAACCCATGAAATGCTTACCGACGCTGGTGAACAGGCCGCGCTTGGCGATCAGCACTGCGGAGAAGAAGATGAGCAGCAGAATCTTGGAGAACTCGGCGGGCTGAATTGAGAAGCCGGGCAAGCGAATCCAGATCTTGGCGCCGTTCTGTTCGGACAGCGATGCCGGCAACAGGGCGGGGATCACCAAAAAGATCAGGCCGACCAGTCCGCAGATGTAGCCGTAGCGCGCCAGTTGCCGATGGTCCTTCAAGAACGTGACCACCAGGGAGAAGGTCACCACGCCGATCAGGGTCCACAGCATCTGCTGGGTCGCGCTGGGGTGGTGCCGGCCGCTGAGCTGATTGGTGACCAGATCGAGGCGGTGAATCATCACTAGGCCAAGACCGTTGAGTAACGCCACAATTGGCAACAGCAGCGGGTCGGTGTAGGGCGCGAAGCGCCGGATGGCCATGTGTGCGGACCCGAAGACGACAAGGAACACCAGCCCGTAGCTGATGGCGGTCCAGTGCAGGTCGCGCTCTTGGTTGGCTTCGACTATCAGCAGCGCGGCGACGGTGATCAGTGCGGCGAAGCCCAGCAGCAGCAACTCGGCGTTGCGCCGGGTGGGCAACGGGGGGGTGACCGCGACCGGCGGCTGAAGCTGTGTCGTCATGCCACCGTCCGGCAATCGATGCCTGGTTGAAGTGGCGGCCCGGGAAGCGCGGTGACTGTCTGCGACGTGGTCGTCGGACCTGCCGGCGCAGAGTTCGCGGGGCCGTTGGCGCTCGTGCTCGGTGGGGGGCTGGCGCTCGAAGAGCTGGAGGTCGGCGGTGCTGGTGATGCGGTGGTGCCGGATTCTGGTGTTCCGCTGCGGGGGGCCGGCGATCCGGGCGGCGACGTGGCGCGCGGGGGCGGACAGATCGGCAGCAGATATTCCGCCAGCAGTTGCCGCAGTTGCGATTCGGCCTGGTCCAGGCTGCCGCCCGGCAGCCCGGTTTGCACCTGCACCTGTCCCGGGCGGCGCAGGTCTTGCAGCGTCATCAGCTGGCAGTTGGAGTGGCCGGATTGGCCGTAGCTGACCAGGGACAGCTCGTTGCGGGTGTTGAGGCAGCCCACCAGGTAGGGCTGCTGCAACGGGACGCCCAACAGGGTGCCCTGGATCCCGCGGACGATGGAGATTTTGCCGCTGTATTCCGCGACGTAGTAGTTGCGCTGGATGACCCACCATCCAACGGTGAGGCCGGCGAATACCAACAGCACCGCCAGCCCGACCGCCAGGAACATCTTCCGGCGCGACCAACGCGGCCGATTCGGTGTTTCCGGTTGCGGCGCAACGCGTTTGGCAGACTCGTCGCGCGGCCGGATCGCCGAGGCGCGTCCGGCGGAGGTGTTGGGCAGGGTCATCTGATCCTCGTCGCCCGACACCGCCCCGGCGAGGATCGGCTGGGTCTGCCCGTAGTCGTAGTCGACCACGTCGGCGACCACCACCGTCACGTTGTCCGGGCCGCCGCCGCGCAACGCCAACTCGATGAGGCGGTAGGCGGCCTCGGCGACGTCGGGGATCTGCAGCGCCTCGAGGATGGTCTCGTCGCTGACCGGATCCGATAACCCGTCGGAGCACAACAGATAACGGTCGCCGGCGCGCGCCTCGC
The DNA here is from genome assembly GCF_001673055.1 of Mycobacterium sp. 1245801.1. Classification (NCBI taxonomy): domain Bacteria; kingdom Bacillati; phylum Actinomycetota; class Actinomycetes; order Mycobacteriales; family Mycobacteriaceae; genus Mycobacterium; species Mycobacterium sp. 1245801.1. The sequence goes on along the minus strand of NZ_LZKY01000204.1, from coordinate 41,204 downwards.
GCATGGTCAACGTCGGCTCCACCTCGTGACCGGTCAGCGCCCGCATGATCAACGACCGCTGCGGGTGGCTGTGGGCCTCTTCCCGGGTGATCCGGCCTTCGTCGACCAAGGTCTGGACGAACGTGTCGTCCTTGGTGATCTGGGTGAGCTCACCGTCGCGCAGCAGGTAGCCACGCGAGTCGCCGATGTGCACCAACCCGATGCGGTCGCCGGCGAACAGGATCGCGGTGAGGGTGGTGCCCATCCCCTCCAGCTCTGGTTCGGCTTCGACCTGCGCGGCGATGGCCGCGTTGCCGGAGCGGACCGCATGGTCGAGCTTGGCCAGCAGGTCGCCGCCCGGCTCGTCGTCGTCGAGGTGGGCCAGCGCGGCGATGACCAGCTGGGACGCCACCTCCCCGGCGGCGTGACCACCCATGCCGTCGGCCAGCGCGAGCAGTCGCGCGCCGGCATAGACCGAGTCTTCGTTGTTGGCGCGGACCAGGCCGCGATCACTGCGCGCGGCGTATCGCAGAACCAGTGTCACGGGCGCAACTCGATCGCCGTTTTGCCGATCCGAATCGGCGTTCCGATTGGAACTCGTACCGCAGTCGTCACCTTCGCCCTGTCAAGGTAAGTACCGTTGGTCGATCCTAGATCCTCGACGTACCACTCCGAGCCGCGCTGAGACAGCCGGGCGTGCCGCGTCGAGGCGTAGTCGTCGGTGAGCACCAGCGTGGAGTCGTCGGCCCGTCCGATCAGTACCGGCTGTCCGCTCAGTGTGATGCGTCCGCCTGCCAGCGCCCCTTCGGTGACCACCAGATAACGGGCCGCATGCCGGCGCTGACGAGAAGGTAGCAGCGTGCTGCGCAAAGCCAATCCCCGTCGCACCATGACAGCACCGGTGGGCGCGTAGATGTCTGTCCGAAGGATCCGCAGCACGGACCAGATGAATACCCACAGCAGCATCAAAAATCCGGCGCGCGTCAGCTGCAGTACCAGTCCCTGCATCTGGCGTCCTTTCCGTCCTAACGTCGCATCCCTGGTGCCCGTGACTCCGAGCACATCGGCTACGTCACGATACTTGGACGGCGGTCGACACGGGGCGAAGCACGGCAGCGTTAAGCCCAGTGGCTTAGTGGATCCGGACGATGATCTCCGAATGGCCCAAGCGGATCACGTCGCCGTCGGCGAGCTGCCACTCCTGAATCGGTGCGTTGTTCACCGTGGTGCCGTTGGTCGAATTCAGATCCGAGAGCAGCGCGACCTGTCCGTCCCAGCGGATCTCGAGGTGACGGCGTGACACGCCGGTGTCGGGCAACCGGAACTGAGCGTCCTGGCCGCGGCCCACGATGTTGGAGCCCTCGCGAAGCTGATAGGTGCGACCGCTGCCGTCGTCGAGCTGCAGGGTGATCGTGGTCCCGCCGGCGCCGTAGCCGCCCTGGCCGTAGCCGCCGTAACCGCCCGCGGCTTGGCCGTAGTCGGCGGGCTGGCCGTAGTCGGCCTGCTGCCCATAGTCGGCCTGCTGGCCGTATTCCGCCGGCTGGCCGTACTCCGCCTGTTGGCCGTACTCGTACTCGGGGCTGGCCGCCTCGGGGTAGCCGCCGCCCTGACCGCCGTACGTGCCGCCCTGCACGGGTTCGGAGTACTGGGTGTACTCGCTCGAGCCGTAGTCCTGGCGGCCGTATCCGCCGCCCTGCTGGTAGCCCTGGTCGTAGCCACCGCCCTGCTCGGGGTAGGCCGGGCGCTGCTCCGGCGGGGCGTAGCCGCCCTCGTCCTGGCGGGCCGGACCCCGACCGTAATCGCCGTATCCGCCGTAGCCCTGCTGACCGCCGCCCTGCGGACCGCCGGGCGGGCCGTAGCCGCCGCCCTGCCGATACCCCTGGTCGTAGCCTTGGCCGCCGTAGCCGCCGGGGGCGGGCGGACGCTGCTCATAGGACTGCGGGTAACCGCCCTGTCCCTGTTCGGCGTAGCCGCGCTGGTCTGGGTAACCCTGCTGAGGGGGATAGCCGCCCTGACCCTGGTGGTCGGGGTAGCCGCGCTGGTCTGGGTAACCCTGCTGAGGCGGGTAGCCACCATGCCCCTGATCGGGGTAGCCGCCCTGGTCCGGGTAGCCGCCCTGCTCGGGATGCCGGGGCGGCGGGTAGCCCTGCTGGGGTGGATAGCCGCCCCCCTGCTCGGGCGGGTATCCACCCCGCTGGTCGGGTGCGCCCTGCTGGTCCGGGCCACCGCGCGCCTCGTCCTGGGGACGCCCGTAGCGGTCGTCGTAGTACTCGTCGCCGGGCCGCCCCGGCCCCTGAGCCCCGCGGTAGCCAGAATTGTCAGTCATTGCTGCTACTCCTCGTTCTTCGCCGAACGCGTTATTTGATTGTGGCCGGACGGGGTCGTCGACCGTCGGGCGGGGCTGAACATCAGGGTTGACAGCACCACGGGCGCGGTACTGGCCGGTGTGCAGGTTCGTCGACTGCTCGAACCGGACGACCACCTCACCATACGTTTGCCACCCCTGTTCGTGGATGTAGTCAGCCAAGTACCTCGCGAAAGCGCTCGACGTGAGATCCGGATCGGCGCTCACCTTCTCGAAGTCGTGCATACCGAGGGTAATGATGTATTCGTTGGGGGCCAAAAGGCGATTTCCGTGGAGCTTCTGCACCCCATCGCGCGCTTCGCGGCATAACAGGGCTTCGACCTCTTGCGGAACGATCGATCCACCGAATACCCGGGCGAAGGCATTGTCTACCGTCGCCTCGAGTTTGCGCTCGATCCGCGCAACCAGCCCCCGTTGGCTACTCATGTCCTACCGTTCGCGTGCACTTGCCATGAGGTATTGCCGGTGGACGGCAAACGAATCACCCCGGTGCTGGATCACTCCCGCATGGTATCGGGACATCGTGCCGCCGCGGCACTTTCGAAATCGTGAGAACTGCATCGGCCCAGCTCAGCGCATTCCCGGCGAACGGGTGCGCGCGCGGGACGTTGTGCGGGCCCGCTGCGGCGGTTCGGGGATCGGGCCATTAGAGTGATATGGTCCATCGGTTGTTTTTCCGGGCGAGTGGCGGAATGGCAGACGCGCTGGCTTCAGGTGCCAGTGTCCTTCGGGACGTGGGGGTTCAAGTCCCCCTTCGCCCACAGAGCGGTTCGACGAAAAGTCACGGCCTCGCAAGAGGTCGTGACTTTTTTCGTGCGTGGGGGTGGATGTGCCGGCGCGACGTAAAGTCGGGCGCCATGGGCGATGGCAGGATTGCCCGATTGCAGGCCGAGGTCAATCGCCTCGCAGCGATGCTGAACGCTCCAGCAATCGAGGTCGGCATCGTGTTGAAGAACGACGACCGCAACATCTACATCGATGACGACGGCCGGTATCACTACGACTACTGGGAGCGCGGTAGGCAAAAATTCGACCGTGTCGGTGACATCGACGAGGCGCTCTATTGGTTCGCCAAAGATGCCGCGTTCGATGTCGGCGGATTCTTCGCCGCCCGGCACAGCGCCCCTCAGCAGGACTCCCGCAGATTGCTGTGGGCAAAGCAGTATGAGCTGCTGAACCGACTCAACCCACGATGGGCCAAGCGCTGCGTGCGTGAAACCGCGGCAGAACTCCGGGGTTGGGGACTATATGCAGATGTCGAGCTGTTGCCCGACATCCCCGAACGAAACGGTTGATAAAGCCGCTAGATCGTGACCGGTCCGCCTCGGCCCAGTACCGCCGCAACGCGTCCTTACTGCACCGTAGAACCGGGCGATTCGGCGGCCCAGCGGGTTTCCTGCCCGCCGGGGCTCAGAATTGGCGCCGGATGTCGAGGAGGTGATGCTGCAGTTCGTGCACGGTGTGCACGGCGACCCAGCGCAACGACCGCTCACTGGTCTCGGGATAGTGATAGACGACCGTGCGATCCCAGTCCGCGGCGGAGAGCCGCGTCAGCACATTGCCGAATAGCGCTGCGGCGTCGGTGAGTTGACGGGCGACCGCGGTGGGGTCCTGCTCGTTGTACCCCTCGTGCTCCGCGCGCTCCTCGCGACCCATGGGCGCGCAGTCGGCGCCGTTGACGCGCCGGGCTGCAAGCACCCGTTCGCGCTGCACGAGCAGCACATCTCGCAGATGACACGCGTACTCCAGCGGAGACCATACGTCCGGCCGCGGACGCCGCCGCACGTCGACGCCGTTATTACACAGAAGCGCAACAACTTCCGCCGCGCGGCCGCGCGTGTCGTCGGCGGCGGTTACGGCGCACCGCAGGTCGTAGGTGAATCCACAGTGGGCGCAGGGGTCAGGCACAAGACCATCATTTCAGACCGGCTCCGGGGCATTCGGGCAAAATAGCCACCCCGGCAGGAGCTACGCGACCGGGCGTAAAAGCGTTGTCGCCGTGAGTAATAGGAAGCGTCGCGACGGGGTCGCAACTCATTCTGGCGGGCGCCGGCGACGACGGTGACACAACCCACACTTTGTGGTGAGGGTAGCCTTACCTAAATCAGCGCGGTATGGTCCCCGCATATGACCTTCTCCAATCCCCCTGTGCCCCGCACCCTCGAAGATCAATTGGTCAGTACCCGCCATGATGACCGCCCCCTGAATCGCGAATCCGTCACGGTCACAAACGATTTGATTGGCGCGGGACCCCGCGCATGAACGTCCTTGCCGCCGCGATGCGTGAGGCGATGACCCGGTCACCGCACGACTTGGTGGTCCTGGACAAAGCGGCCGACCAATGGACGGCGTACCCGTGGCCCGAAGTCCACGGGATGGCCGAACGCATTGCTACGCGGCTGCTGCAGCAGGATCACGTCGGGGCCGTGGGGCTGGTCGGCGAGCCGACCGTCGAGCTGGTCGCCGCCATTCAGGGCGCGTGGCTGGCGGGCGCGGCGGTATCGATCCTCCCGCGCCCACGGCGCGGGGCCGATCCTTCCGATTGGGCGCACAGCACGTTGGCACGATTCAGCGGAGTCGGGGTCAGCATGGTCCTCAGCCACGGGTCCACGTTGCGCCTTCTCGGCGATGCCGAGTCCGCCTTGACCGTCTGCGACCTCCGCGAGGCCGCCCGCGCCCAAACATCGAACAGCCCTCACGGACAGGCGGAATCGAATCACGCGATCCTGCAGGGGACGGCCGGCTCGACCGGCGATCCGCGCACGGCCGTCTTATCGCCTGCCGCCGTGTTGCACAACATGCGCGGCATCGCCGACCGGCTCCAGCTCGACGGCTCGTCGGATCGCGGCTGTTCGTGGCTGCCGATCTATCACGACATGGGCTTGGCCTTCCTGCTCAGCTGTGCGCTGAGCGGGATGCCGTTATGGCAGGCGCCGACGGGCGCGTTCTCCGCCGCACCGCTGCGCTGGGCGGAATGGCTTTCGGCCAGCGCGGCGACGTTCACCGCCGGACCGAACTTCGGGTATGCCACGCTCGGTCGCTTCTCGGGCCGGGTGTCGGACGTCGACCTGGGACCACTTCGGATTGCGGTCAACGGCGGAGAACCCGTCGACTGCGCGGGATTCGACCAGTTCGCAACGGCCATGGCGCCCTTCGGTTTCCGGGCGTCGGCGGCCACCCCGGCCTACGGGATGGCCGAGTCGACCTGCGCCGTCACGATGCCCGAACCCGCAACGGGATTGCGCATCGACGAGCGCACCGAGTCCGGGACCCGCCAGAAATATGCCCTGCTGGGCCGGCCGATCCCTGGCATGGAGCTACGGATACGCCCAGCCGAGAACACGCCGGACGATCGGATCGGAGAAGTCGAGATCCGTGGAACCTCCATGATGGACGGCTATTTCGGCGACGCCGGCTCCGCCGCGGGTCTCGACACGCAGTGGTTTCGCACGGGAGACATCGGCTATCTGGTGGACGGCGAGCTGACGATCTGTGGTCGTTCCAAGGAGGTCATCACCATCGCCGGCCGCAATATCTTTCCCACCGAAATCGAACAGGTCGCCGGACAAGTCGAGGGCGTGCGGCAAGGCGCGGTGGTGGCGGTCGGGTCCGGGTCCGGGGCCGCCCAGTCCCGGTTGCTCATCGCTGCGGAGTTCCTGGGTTCAGACCATGATGTGACCCGCAGCGCCGTTATCAAGCGGGTCATCTCGGTGTGCGGTGTGACCCCGGCCGACGTCGTTTTGATGCCGCCAGGCTCGCTGCCGCGTACCTCCTCGGGCAAGCTCCGGCGACTCGAGGTGGGCCGGCAGCTTGCCACCTGAGGCCGGCGGTTTCATGACGACCGGCCTCCCAGGGGCTGTGCTCCCGCGGGAGCTCACGGACATCAGCGAGGCGGTCCGCAAGGCTCCTCCCCCGCCGATACCGGAATTGGCGTGGCCCAACACGATTCGCGTTGCCGACCCCGACGGTCCGGACGCGGAAATGGTGGCGGAGTGGATGAACCGGCCGCATCTGGCCACCACCTGGGAGTACAACTGGCCGGTGGCCCGTTGGCGTACCCATCTGCGCGCCCAGGTCGAGGGCGCATACTCGCGGCCGCTCATCCTCAGCATCAAGGGTGTGGATCGCGCATACCTGGAGATCTACCGGGCCGCCAAGGACTCCATCGCCCGGTGTTACCCCAGCCAGCCACATGATCTGGGGCTGCACGGGGCGATCGCGGACGAGGAGATGGTGAACCGCGGCCTGGGCCCTCTGATACTTCGCAAGGTGATCGCCAGCATCATCGTCAATGACCCTGCGTGCCAACGGATTATGTTCGACCCGGACCATCGCAACACGACGGTGCGTCGGCTCTGCGAGTTTCTGGGTTGCGAATTCCTCGGTGAACACGACATGCCGAACCGGCGCATGGCGCTGTACGCGCTGGAGCGGACAACGGCTCATTAGATCTCGGCTTCCACCGTCACGAAAGAACGTACGGACGGAACGCTTATCGGCACATTCCCTGGTATCGCGCCCCGGCGGCGCATAGTGAATTGACCTCGGTGTCCGCATTAGTACGCTTATTCACAGCTCAGTACGGGGTGGAAATTCTGTCCGCGATGAGCTGCCTAAAGCAAGCGAGTCATCGACGGTGTCATGGGACTTCCCTATATAGATGAGAAGGCGCTTGTCGCCGAAGCTGGCGGCGACCCCTGGGCGATTAATGCAAGCCTGCAGGCGGGCAGCCCGTTGCACATCTCGAATCTAGCCGCTGCCTTTCATCGCGCGGGCCGATGCACCGCGGAGTCTGACAACGCCTTCCAGCAAGCCCGCAGCCGCTTCGAAGCCGCCTGGAACCACCAGGACGGCGGTCATCCGATCAACGACTCCGAAGAAGTCCAGCGGGTGGTGAAATCTCTTGGAGCGCAGTCGTTGCAGCTACCCAAGATCGGAGCGGACCTAGAGAACATCGCCGCGGCGTTGGCCGACGCACAGAAGGCCGGCGCGGCGCGGATCGCTGCTCTGGACGCGCAGTTGAAGAGCATCTCGGACTCGGTTGTGCAGGCCGTCAACCTGTTGAACAACGACAAAAGCCTCACCGCCGCCGACAAGGACGCAGTGCATGCGTTCATCAACACGTGTGAAGACGACGCCGTCCGGGACACCAAGGCGGCGCTCGCCGCACTGCAGTCAATTCGCAACGGCTACTCCGACGGCCTTAAGAAGTCGCTGGATAGCCTTCACGCCGAAGGGTATGACGGCGCGCCCCTCCACGGCGCCGACGCTGACGGTGTCGCCCCGCCGTCTCCCGCCCAACAAGCCGCGCTGGCGGAGATCCGCCAAGTCACCAAACAGGCGGTGGCGGACCAGCTGGCCAAGGTACGTGCTGCGCGGGACGCTCTCAATAAGGCCGCGGCCGACGCGTACACCCACGGCCCAGGGTCGCCGGAAGCCGAGGCCGCCAATGCCAAGCTGCCCAAGCTCAAGGACGATCTTGCGAAGGCTCTCGACGACCTGCGCAAGATACCCGACTACACCGGCATCGATCTCGCGTCGGTGAGCATCACCCCCGACGGGCATTTCATGTTCACCTACAACGACAAGGGACAGCCCGTACAGGTAATCGGCCAGCTCAAGAACGGATCGGGCGAGTTCTTTGACCAGGCCACCGGCACCTACTACAGCTTCAACGGCGGCAAGTTGACCGGCATGCGCACACCGGATCCCGGGCAAGTGGAAGCCACCCCCGAACCGCTATGGACCGCCATCACCCTGGCGGTCGGGGGGCCGGGGCTGAAGGCCGGCGGGGAGGCGCTTTTACAAGGCGCGAAGGCGCTATTCGGTCGAGAAGCGTTTGAGGGCCTGACGTCCGAAAGTCTGACGGCCAGTGGCATGACCGGGCCAGAATTGCGTGGCGCCCTGGCCGAGGCGGATCTCCCCCCGCACGGTGCACCTGGGGTCGGAGGTGAACCCGTCCCCGGCACGCATCCTCTTGAGCCGCCTCCGGTCGAGCACGCTCCGCCGGCCGCTGACGCACCGGTCGAACATGCGCCAGCTGGGCCTCACGCACCTGTATTGCCCGACAGCCCACCGCCCGTTGCGATTGACCCAGCGCATCCGGAATTCATCCTCGACGACCCCCTGCGCTACATGCCTCCCGAGTTGCGAGCGCTATCTGAACAGCATCTGACCGGCAGTGGCGAAACCGTCCTCGGACCGTATAACAATCCGGTGCAGGGCGGACCTTCGTACATCGACGTCGCTCAACAGCGGGGCGCAAGCTACTTCGACATCGGGGATGCATGGAACTCCGCCACACCAGTTGAGCGACTTGCGGCAAACCAGCATGTCCTCGACATTGCAATCGCGAATCGGGACACCATTAGACTATCGACTCCTATCGATAGGGTTTTGGACAAGACATATACGGCTGCCGAGCTCGACTACCTCAAGGCGCACGGATATCAAGTAACCGACGGCTATACGCTCATACCCCCCAAGATTGGAGGTTAGCGATGAAGACGCTTTTAGAATTCATCGTTCGCTATGCCAGCGTTCTTTATCTGAACCCCAAATATAGGATCACGGATTCGTCTAACCGAGGTCTTGCGGAGATCGACGCATCAATTATGTTCTCGAGTGAAGTGCTCAAATGGAATATCGTTAATGACCGCGGCATTATTTATTTCGTTGCAGTACCAGTATTGCAAGCCGACCCCGACGGGTTCGCGCTTTCACTCATCCGTCAGTACTTAGGGCGGGGCGACGACGCAGGACAGATCCAGCCAGTGGACCAGGCCCATTGGTTGTCGCAAAACCTGAGCGATGTCGAAGAGCTATTCGCGGATAAGCCAACCACGGCGCGCGTCTGCGACGAGCTGGCCGCTCTACGCCGCTCGAACTCGTGGAAACGGTGGGGGTGGCCAAAACCTGACGAAGCCAACTAGTTGCAATCCGCATATGACAATCTGAGTGCTCTCGAAGAGATAGCCGCTTGCCTTTCTTTACGCACCTGCCAGCATTGTGTAAGAGTGTGGTTCGGGGACGGGCCGCAGTAAGTGCCCGCTTCAACCACGTGCAAAGATGGTGCAACCAACCACGATTATCACCTGCCCCTTACGAGCGCACCCACCGGGAGATCTCCGGAGTGACGGGATCGGTGATGTCATTGAATTCGGGATGCTTCTTGAGCACCGTGCCGATCATCGAGCACACCGGAACAATGCGCTTACCCTCGTCGCGCGCCTCGTTGAGCGCCTCCTCGACCAGGATGGTCGCCAGCCCACGTCCGCCGTACGCCGGGTCGATTTCGGTGTGGTAGAAGACGCGCTGATCGCCACGGTCGGCGAAATCGGCCAGCCCGACCGTCTTACCGTCGACGGCGATCGTGTACTTCCCGTCCTCGAGGCGCACCGTGGCTTCGGCGCCGGTCTTATCGGTTGTCATCTGTATTTCCCTTCCTTTGCGGTACTGGCCGTGGCCGGAGCCGAACGGTCGGCAGCGGTGGCGCGGGCAGCCGGGCGACGTTTCCCCGGTAGCCCTGGACGGCGCCGAATCGATCGTCGGCGTCCTCCCACAATCTGCGGTACTCGGCGATGTCCTGGTGGCTTCGCCCGACGAAGTTCCACCACATCACCAGCTCTTCGGTGAAGGGCGCGCCGCCGAGCAGCAGCACTCGTGCCGGCCCCTCCCCCGCGTTGTGCATCTGCAGCTGCGCCGGCCCGGGGCTTCGATACGCCAGGTCGGCGATCGTCAGGGCCGTCCCGTCCACGCGCACGGTCCCTAAGTCACAGAGCACCCCGTGCTCGAAGGTCGGGTCGACGTCAACGTCCAGCGTGGTCCCGGGGTCGAGTTCGATCTGGGCGCCCAATAGCGGTGTGAATGTTGGTACCGGCGAACGGCTTCCGGCCAGCTCACCGAGAAAGACGTGCGCCCGCGCGCCCGGCAATGCCACGGGCGGCGGTGTGTAATGGGCGAAGTCTCGCCCGGTGTCGCGGTCGGAGGCGGGCAGCGCGACCCAGAGCTGGACACCGTGCAAGGGGGCGCCGGAATCCACCGACACTTCCGAATGACAAATGCCGGCCCCGGCGGTCATCAGGTTCAGCTCGCCGGGCCGAACGGCCGCGAGTACGCCGGCGCTGTCGCGGTGCTCCACTTCCCCACTGAACAACCAGCTGACGGTTTGTAGTCCCGTGTGCGGGTGCGGCGGCACATCCATCCGCGCGGCCACCGGCCCGTAATGGTCGACGAAACACCACGCGCCGACGAGTGAGCGCTGCCGTTGCGGAAGCGTGCGTTGCACCCGAATCGCCCTCGGGCCGCCCAACGGCACTTCGCGCGGATGCAGCACTTCCACCATCGTGGGGGTGTCCGAGTGTTGTGCAGCGGCACAGGAGAGTTCGGCCGGGGCGACCTCTAGGTTGCTCATCGTCCATCCTCCGTCGCGGGGCCCGCACGCAGCGCCGTCATCCGCGACCGTACCCGGCGTCCCTACTTGCGCGGGGGCCGCAGCACCTTCATGGCGAGCCGCATGACAGGCTCGGGCACCCGATCCTTCATCGACAGCGCGCTATCGGCGGCCCGTGACCGCAACGGGGTGCCGCGCCCGAAGACCCGGTTCAGCGCTCCCCCGGACGGCTCGAGGACCACATGCAGCGGCGGGGTCCCGACGGCGGCGCCCAGCGCGTTGGAGATGACCATCCGCTGGATCTCGCTGGTGCCTTCAAAGATGGTGTACAGCTTGGCATCCCGATACCACTTCTCGACGGGATGGTCGGTGATGTAGCCCCAGCCGCCCATGGTCTGGATGGCACGTTCGGTGGCCTTCACCGCGACTTCGCTGGCGGCCATCTTCGACATCGAACCTTCTCCCCGCTCGAAGGGAACGTTGTTGGCCGCCATCCACGACGCACGCCAGGTCAGCAGCCGCGCGGCGTCGATCTGGGTGGCCAGCTCCGCCAGCGGGAAGGCGATGCCCTGGTTGTCGATGATCGGCCCGCCGAAGGCCTCGCGCTCAGTGGCGTACGTGGTGGCGTATTCGAGTGCCGCACGCGCGATGCCGATGGCCTGGGCGGCGACCATGGGCCGGGTCTGCTCGAAGGTGCCCAGCGTCGCCGAACCGGACCGCTTGCCGCCAGCCACCACCTCCCTGGCCTTGGCGAGCTTGTGCTCCAGCTTCTCTTGTCCGCCAAGCAGATTCGCTCCGGGAACGCGCACACCTTCGAAGAGCAACTCGGCGGTATGGGAGGCCCGGCAACCCAACTTGTCCAGCTTTCGCACCAGCTTCAGGCCCGGTGTGCCACCGGGCACGACGAACAAGGCCTGACCGCGGTGGCCGAGCTCCTCGTCGACCACGGCGTTGACCACGTGCACGTTGGCGATGCCGCCATTGCCGATCCACATCTTATGGCCGTCGATGATCCAGTCGTCACCGTCGCGACGCGCGTGGGTACGCAGGTTGCGCACATCGCTGCCGCCCTCGGGCTCCGAGATCGCCAGTGCCGCGAGCTTGAGATCGCCTGGGGTGCCGAAACATTCGGGCGCCCACTCCAGCATCTGCTCGGGAGACGCGGCTTGCCCGATCGCCGACAGTGCCAGCGCCGGCATGACAATCGCCAAACCGATCCCGGCACAACCCCAAAACAGCTCCTCCATGAACATCGGTAGGGAGATGCCGGTCGGATCACCGATCAGATCGCGGTAAAACAGCGGGCTGTAAAAGCCGCGCCGAGCCGCCTCCTCCAGCACCGGCCACGGGAACTCCTGGCGCTGGTCATACTCAAGCGCTACCGGACGGATGCATTCTTCGGCGAACTCGTGTGTGCGCCTGGCAAGGTCGTGCTGTGCTGCCGTCGGGGTCAGGTCGAACGTCATGGGTGCGCCTCTGGGTCGACAGACTGGTCCTGCCGACCCCGACTACCCCATTGACCGGCTCAGCAAACTGCCGCCCCGGGTGTCGCCGAATTGTCAGGCGGCCGAACGGGGTTTGATTTGCGCCAACGGTAGGTGTAGCACGACCGCGGGCACCGCGACGGCCTCGTGTTCGTGGCGCGCCAGCAGCGCCGCGTTCTCGGGCAGCTGTCGCGCATTGATCTCGCCGGAGGCGATGCGTCGCAGGACCTCGTGGGCGTGCGCGAGCTGTTCCCGCTTGCGGTACTGGCCGCCCGGTAGCTTCACGCCCGCCCACACGCCGTACTCCTCGCGGTGCGCGATGGCGTGTGCGGCGCACCGACGCTGCTGCGCCAGCGGGCAGCGGCGCAGGCACTGGATTCGCGCCTCGGTGGCCGACCGCTCGTACGCGCGCGCCTTCGCGGCGCCGTCACCACCGTCGTCGTCGGGGTAGCCGAACCAAAGTTCCGGGTTGGCTGCGCAGGGGTGTCCCATGTCGGTCTCCTTGTCGAGCGTGAAACGTAGACAGAAGCGTATACAGATGGTGGCGCGCGGCGCAAGAGAAACGTGACAGAAACGTATAAACCGATAACCACGACCGCCTCTGTGTAATATCCGGCCCATGGCCGGAGCGTGCGGTGACCCGTGAATCCGCTGGTGCGGCTATCCGCGCGTTGCGTGAATCGCGCGATTGGTCACTAGCCGATCTCGCCGCCGCGACCGGGGTCAGCATCATGGGACTGAGCTTTTTGGAGCGCGGCGCCCGCAAGCCGCACAAAAGCACAGTTCAAAAGATCGAGAACGGCCTTGGCCTGCCACCGGGCACCTATTCGCGGCTCCTGGTGGCCGCCGATCCGGAGGCCGAGCTGGCGCGTTTGATGGCCGCCCAGCCGCCCGCCCCGGTGCCCGCGCGGCGCAGCGGGCCGGTCGTGGTCGACCGCCACAGCGACACGGAAGTGCTGGAAGGCTATGCCGAGGCACAGCTCGACGCCCTCAAATCCGTCATCGATCGACTGCCTGCGACAACATCAAACGAATATGAGACGTATATTCTGTCTGTGATCGCGCAATGCGTGAAGGCCGAGATGCTGGCCGCCAGCTCCTGGCGGGTGGCGCTGGGTGCCGGGGCCGACTCGACCGGCCGGTTGATGGAGCATTTGCAGGCCTTGGAGGCGACCCGCGCAGCGCTGTTGAAGCGGATGCCGAACAGCCTGGGCGCCCGCTTCGACCGGGCGTGCACGCAGTCGTCATTGCCGGAGACCGTCATCGCCGCACTCGTCGGCGTCGATGTCGACGAGATGTGGGACATCCGCAACCGGGGAGCGATCCCGCCGGGCGCCCTCCCCCGCGTGCGCGCCTTCACCGACGCCGTCGAGTCGCAACCAGAAGGTGCGAGCCAGGACGACGACGGGGGGACATCATGAATGACGCCGACGTCGAGGCGCTGAGCCGGGCCCATCAACTGTTCGCCGGCCGCGCCGAGCCGTCATCCCTGGATACGGCGACCGGGCATCACCTCAACGTGTTGCAGCGCGCCGCCCGGTTGGGTAACACGATGGCGCACGGCGGTTACCAACTCGCGGTCGACCACAGCCGGCAACGCCTCACGGCGGCAGCCGGCACCGACGCCGCGGCCGGTGACATCATCGCCGGCGCGCACCGCGACCGGGCGCAGGCCCGCGAGCTGACCAGGGCGGTCCTGGACGCGGCCCTCGCCGATGCCGCCACGACGCCGTCGACGCCGCTGGCCCAGCGAGAGGCGCTGCGGCGGCGCGCGACTCGGCTACGGGCGCAGCGGGCCCACGTCGTGTCGGCCCGCCTGCGCGCGCGACGGCGCCATGCGGAACTGCTCGCCTTGCGCTATCGGCTGCGGCGGCTGGGCATCTCGGGGCTGCGGGGCGTGCCGGCCGACCGAGCGGCGGTGGCGGTGCGTGCGGCATTGTCCCGACTGGGCCGACCGTACGTGTGGGGCGCGACCGGACCCGACCAGTTCGACTGTTCGGGCCTGGTCCAGTGGAGCTACGCCCAGGCCGGTATTCACCTGGATCGCACCACCTATCAACAGATCAACGACGGTATCCCGGTGGCCCGCACGCAAGTGCGGCCCGGGGATCTGGTGTTTCCGCACGCCGGTCACGTGCAGCTGGCCATCGGGAACAACCTCGTTGTGGAGGCGCCCTATTCGGGTGCCTCGGTGCGAATCAGCCGACTGGGCAACAACGTTGCGATCCGCCGACCGATATGACAGAACACGAGCGCCCGGTGACGCGGGCACGACGAGAAGGGTGAGCCGATGCCGGAACAACCCGGACCTTCGTTAGAGGCCGTCGAGGCGCGGCGCTCGGCACTGGCGAGTCAGCATGGCGCCGCGTCCGAAGCCGACCGTTTGCTGAACGAGGTGCTTTCCAGCGCTCACGATGCGGCGCGCGAGAGCGTCAGGCGGCTGGACTCCATCGCCGAACAGATCGACCACGCGACCGTGCACCAGGCGGACCTCGCCCTCGATACGCCCATGGGGGCGCGTGAGTTTCAGAAGTTCCTGCTGGCCAAGCAACGCGAGATCGCGTCGGTCGTGGCCGAGGCGCGCGAATTCGGGCAGGCCAAAAAGGCTGTGCTGCAGAGTCTTCGGGACCAGTACGCCGCCGAAAGCGGCTAACCGGAACTAGTCCACACCGCCCAGCGCACTGAATTGTCACCGACCATGCCCGTGAGTACCGTCGCCCGACATGGAGGGGTCGCGTGTTTACCGGCAGCAGCGTTCGAGCGGGCTGCGCCGCCGCCCGCCCGGCTGATGTCCGCGTATGACGACCTGCTCGCCGCGGTCAAATACGTGCGAGACCGCACCGGCGATCCGAACGCATGGCAGACGGGATTGGCACCCGCCGAAGTGACCGCCGTGATCACCCCGACCACCCGGCCCGACCAGGTTGAGGCGATCTTGCGCAAGATCCGCCAACAGCACCCGGGCGTCTTCGGCGCGGGAGCAACCCCCAACCCGCCCGTGGGCCGTCCTCCCGCCGAAACCACGCCGCCGCCGGATCGCGAATCGGGCGAGGCGGCCGATGCCATCGCGCACGCCGAAGACGCTCTGGCACAACAGAACTCGGCTAGCTCCCAACTGGACATGCAGGTGGTCTCGGCCATCCTGAACGCGCACCTGCGCGCGGTGGACGGCAGAGACGCGCTCACCAGGCTGCAACAAGAGACCGAAGCAGCCGTACGGACCAGGTCAGACCTGGACACACCGGCGGGAGCGCGCGACTTCCAGCGGTTCCTCATCGGCAAGCTCCGCGATATCCGCGAGGTCGTCCTGAACGCCAGCCTGGACGACACGTCGAAGTCAGCGCTGATGGCCGCCTGGACGTCGCTGTACGACGCCTCCAAGGGCGACCCGAAGCCTGTCGGCGAACAACCGCGGGCGGCGGTGGCCGTTGGCGATGCGCCGGCGGCGGGAGCGCCCGACGATCCCGACGCCGAGTGGGATCCGCTGCTGGACTCCTTATTCGGCGACGATGATGGTCTGCTGCCCGGCGATGTTCCCGGCCTGGATCCAACCGCCGGCGCCGCGATCCCGCCCGCGTCGCAACAGCCGTTCGCACCGGCCATGCCCACCTTTGGTGGCGGGTCCCTGCCGGGGCTGGGCTCGGTGCCCGGATCCATGGCCGGTTGGGACGGGGCCGGCGGCCTTTCCGGCTTACGCGGTGCCGACGGGACCGACCCGGCTCTGGAAGAACCGGCCGACGACGAACTGCCCGACGCCCAAGACCAGGATCCGGGCGCGCAGGACGCCTCGAACGAGGCCGGCGACGGGACCGACGATCAGCCGGGCTCGTCGGATGAGCCGACGGCCGGCCCCACACCGGTGACCCTGCCGGACGGTGAAACGGTCACCGCTGCGAGCCCGCAGTTGGCCGCCGCGATCAAGGCCGCCGTCGCCGGCACCCCGATAGCGGAGGCCTTCCAACAGCAGGGAATGATCATCCCCCCGCCGGGAACCGCGGTCCCGAGCCCCATCGATTCCCTGCAGGTGACGCCGGGCGATATCGGGATGTTCACCGATCGTCACGCGCTGGCCCTCAGCCCCGGCAAGGCGCTTCTCGACGGCCAAATTCAACGCATCGCCACCGTGAGCGGGCCGAGCTTCCTAGGCTGGGAGCATCCGCCGGCGGCGACCGCGGCACCAGCGACGCCGGCCAAGCCTGACCCACCGACACCTACCCGGCCGGCGACCTCGTCGACCACCTGACAAAAATGAACTCGTCGGCAGTGCCGGCGGTCGTCAACAGGAGACAGCGGATGGCAGATTCGATTCATGTAGTGCCTGCGCACCTACGTCAGGCTGCCGCGCACCACCAGGACACCTCGGAGTACCTGCGTACCGTCCCGTCGTCGCACCCCGCGATCCAAGAGAGCCTCGATTCGCTCGGGCCGATCTTCAGCGAGCTGCGTGACGCGGGCCGTGAGCTGCTGGAACTTCGACGCCAGTGCTACGAGCAGCAAGCTGCCGACCACGCCGATTTGGCTGACAAGCTGACCGATTCGGCGGCGATGTGGGAACAGCACGAGCAGGAGGCGGCCGGGAAGTTCGGCGACATCGTCGACCGCGGTCGATGACCGACGCGAATCCCGCTTTCGACACTGTTCACCCGAGTGGACACATCCTCGTCCGCTCCTGCCGCGGCGGCTACATGCACAGCGTCGCGCTGAGCGAAGAGGCGATGGAAACCGATGCCGAGACGCTGGCGCAGGGCATTCTGCTGACCGCCGACGTCTCATGCCTCAAAGCGTTGCTGGAAATTCGCGACGAGATCGTCGCCGCCGGGCATACGCCCTCCGCGGAGGTTCCGACCCCGCGCGACCTCGACGCGGCCATCGAAAAGTTGCTGGCGCACAAACTGCGTCGCCGCAACGGCGCGATCTAGCGGGCCGTCATGCGCGCGGCCGGCCTAGCGGAGCCACGGCTTGGCGACGCTGGGATCGGGCGCGATACCGGTCGGCGGCTCTACCGGGTTGGGGCCGAACAACTCTCGTGCGCGAGCCAGCAAGGTGCGGACCTCGTCGAGTTGCTGCTGCAGTGCAGAATCAGCCATGTCCTCACGCTACCCAGGGCCCTGCGAACGCACAATTCACTGACCGCACAAGTCGTCGGCTGGGTCCCGGTACGCTTAGCCGGTGGCGGTCTTCGGTCGGATGTCGGCGCGCCAGCGCCTCCGGAGAGCTACCCGGGAATCACTGGCGACGCCGGCTTTCAGCTCTCCTATCGACTGCACCCCGTGGGTGACAGGCGGGCTGTGGCCTGCCGAGTTGTCGACGGTGACGGCCGAAACGGCAACTCTCGCTGAACATCTCAAGGCCGACCTGCAACGAATTGCGCACGCCGCCAACGACGAACTGAAGTTACTCAAGCGGGCGGGCATGACCGACCCGTCGCGCCAGGCGGCCGAGGCGCGGGTCATCGAGGAGGCCCGGGCTCGCGCCGTGCGCCGAGTCGAATCGACGACCCGCTACCTGCATGCCGTGAAGAGCGGAGCCCGACCCCCCGCTCCTCCCCCACCGCGGCCGGAGCCGCCCCGCGCGGACCTGGACAAGACGCAGGTGCTGCCCACAATCCGTGAGGTCAGGGCCGTCCCCGAAGCGCCCGCGCCGGGTCGACTAGATCCGACACCACCAAGGCGTCGTCGTCGCCAGTCCGCGCCCGACCCGGTCGCCGAAAGTGCATCGCCGCAGGCGGCTCGGCGGGAACCCGCCGACGCGTCCCACCTCGACGACACACAAGTCATCCCGGTGATCAGGTCCGAGCCGGTTCTGCCAGCGCCACCGGGGTCTGCACCCGAGCCGCCTTCGGACGAGGCCGACTCCGGCCGCCATCACGCGGTGGTCGAGCCGCCCGCCGTTCGCGACGAACCGGAGGGGGCCAGCGAGCCGGCCACTTCCGACGACGAGCCCGTCGGGACCACCGACGCATCCCACCTCGAACAGACGCAGGTCATTCCGGTGATCACGCAGGCGGAGCCGGCGCCCGGGGCGCCGGTGCAGCGTGCACCCGAACGGGCACCCGAGCCGGCCGACTCCGGCCGCCACCACGCGATCGTCGACGAGCCGGTCACCGCCAGCGCGGAGCCCGAGGCGCCGCGGGAGGCCGCCGCCGAAGCCATCCCGGCAACCGCCGATGCCACCCCGGCAACCGCCGATGCCACCCCGGCCGAGGTCGAGCCCGAGACGGCCGCCTTCGGCGCGGCCCGGCCACACATCGAAAAGCCTTCACCACCAAAGGGATTCGACGACCAGCGGCTGAACCGGCTGCTCGAATTCGTGGTGCGGCAGGAGCCACGCCTGAATTGGGCGATCGGAGATCGCGCCGACGGCACGACGGTGTTGGTCACCGATCTCGCTCACGGATGGATACCCTCAGGCATCAGCCTTCCCGCCGGAGTTCGGCTGCTGGAACCCGAGCGCCGCAGCGGCAGGGTCGCCGCGCTGATCGGCGAAACGGTCCGCGTCGTCACTTACACTCCCGGTGATTCATTGCGCCGCTCGGTCGATTTCGCCGCCACCCGATCGTCGGGGGAGCCGCGGGCACTGCCCGTCATCGATGATCTGGCGAGCGTGCTGAGTGCGACTACGCGCGGGCGTGACGACCTGCCCAAGATCGTGCCCCGGTTGGCGGAAGCCGCTGCCGCGGGAACCGTCGTCGTCGACCAGGAGGTCGACGTGCTGCGGGTCCATCTCGATACCGCCCGCTACCAGCTCCTCGTTCAGTATCCGAACGTCAATCCCGCGCTTCTGCTCAAGTGCCTCCTGATGGCCGCCACCGAGGGCATTGCCAGCGGCGACTCGGTGTCGGCGAATTACCACCTCGCGTGGTACCAAAAGCTCGCCGCGTGACCGCCCGGCAGGTCGGCTGCACAGCTGTCCGCGTCTGAATTGACGCTGGTCGGAGGGCTCGACGATACTGTCAGGGTGGCGGGTTCGGGCAGTCGCGCGAATCTCAGCGAGAAGGATCTCGTCGAATCGGTTCTTCGGGAACTGAGCGAGGCGGCCGACAAGTGGGAAGCCCTTGTGGCGCAGGCCGAAGCCGTCACCTACAGCGTCGACCTGGGCGACGTCTATGCGGTCGCGAATTCCGACGGCCGGCTGCTCGAGCTGACTCTGCATCCCGGGGTGATGACCGGGTACGGCCACGGAGAGCTGGCCGAACGCCTGAACCTCGCGATCACCGCGCTGCGCGAGGAAGCCGAGGCGGAGAACCAGGCGAGTTACGGCGGTCCCCTGCACTGACGCGTTTCACGCGCTCATCGGCCAGTTCACGCGCTCATCGCCCGGCGCTTGGGTTGATGGGCGCCGGCTCTCTTCGCGCGTTTCACGCGCTCATCGCCCGGCGCTTGCGTGATGGGCGCCGGCTCTCTTCGCGCGTTTGACGCGCTCATCGCCCGGCGCTTGGGTTGATGGGCGCCGGCTCTCTTCGCGCGTTTCACGCGCTCATCGCCCGGCGCCGGGAGGACCCGCGAAAGCCTGAGCTATTCGCAACCAGCGCTGAGCGTCGTCGCCCTCGGCGGTGATGTCGAGCGCGCTCAGCGGGCGTCGTTGGGTGACCAGGTAGCAGAAATCCTCAGCGGACCCGCGGACACTCTGCTCGGCATCGGGCGGCCCCCACGACCAGGTGTCGCCGCCGGGTCCGCGCAGCTCGACCAGGAACGGCTCGGGCGGCGGCGCCAAGTTGTTGACGGCGAAGGCGAAATCGCGAGTGCGGACCCCCAGGTGAGCGATCGACCGCAGGCGTTCAGTCGCCGGCCTCGTCACGCCCAGCGCGTCGGCGACATCGAGGCCGTGCGCCCAGGTCTCCATCAGCCGCGCAGTGGCCATCGATGCCGCACTCATCGGTGGGCCGAACCACGGAAGTTTGCGGCCCGCCTCGACCGTGAGCAGCGCCTCGTGCAGCCGTCCCCGGGTGACCCGCCAGTCGGCGAGCAGTTCGGCGGGCGTCAGGGCCGCCAGTTCTTCGGCGCCTTTGTCGACGAAGCCCGTCGGGTCCGCGGCCGCGCCCGCCAACACCTCGGCGAAGCCGGGTTCGTCGGTGACCGCGATCAGCGCGACCCGATCCGTCCACAGCAGGTGGCCGACCTGATGCGCGATGGTCCAGCCGGGCGCTGGAGTCGGATCGGCCCAGCGTTCGGGCGGCAACGGCGCCACCAGCTCGTCGAGCTCGTCGCTTTCGGCACGCAGGTCGTCGACCATGGGCGCGGGACCGGTCATCGGAGCCGCAGACTGTCGGGTACGGCCGTCGGACAAAGCACGCCTGTACCTTAGCGATCGTTCGCTTGCTCGCCGCGGCGCCCGATGACACCGTGCACGGCCAGCCCGACCAGGTACAGCACCGAGCCGAACAGCGCGAACGCGGGCGCGTGCCCGTCATCGGGAATCAAGATGCCGGCCACCGTGATCGAAACGATGAACGCGACCCAGAACAGCGCGTCCTGCACGGCGAACACGTGCCCGCGAAGGGCGTCGTCGACGTCTATCTGGATCGCGGTGTCGGCGCAGAGCTTGACCATCTGCCCGGTGACGCCGAGCAAGAAGCCGCACGCGACCATCACCGGAACCAATAGCTCGGCGCCGGCGACCTCGATGATCGCCGACGCCGCCAACGCGCCGTTGGCCGTCGCGTAGCGCCCCCACCGGCGTATCGCCGGCGGCGTCAGGACGTTGGCCAGAAAGGCGCCCAGCCCCGCGGCGCCGAAGAACAGTAAGGCCGTGCCGAATCCCCCGCCCTTGAGGTTTGGCATGTGATGGACCAGCAACAACACCAGCAGCGAGTTGATGCCGACGACCATCCGGTGGGCGGCCAGGCCGGACAGGGTGGCGGCGACCGTAGGGCGCTGTGCCACCGTGCGCGCACCGTGCAGCCAACCGGTGATCACCGCATAAATGACCGGCCCGTGGATCGCCCGCCAGGTGTCGTCGGGGCCCAGCACCCGGGCACCGAACCGCCACGACAGCAGCAGCGCGATCGACACCGGAACCGCGGTGATGAACACGATCGCCGACGCGCCCTTGTCGCTGGCGCCGAAGATGAAGCGGGGCACCAGCATGAAGTTCGCGCCGAAGAACGCCGCGATGGCCCCGCACGCGGTGGCGACCGAATTCATGGTCACCACCTGCTCGCGCGGCACCACATGCGGCAACGACGCCGACAGGCCCGACCCGACGAACCGGGCCAAACCGTTGGCGAACAGCGCACCCAGCAACAGCGGCAGGTCACCGGCGCGCACCGCCAGGATGGTGCCGATCGCGGCGATCAGGATCAGCCGGCCGATGTTGGCGCCGACCAGCACCAGCCGCCGGTCCCAACGGTCCATCAGCGCGCCGGCGAACGGGCCCAGCAGCGAATACGGCAGAAACAGAACCGTGAAGGCGCGGGCGATGGAAAGCGGATCCGCGGCCCGGTCCGGGTTGAACAGCAGCGCCCCGGCCAGCGCCGCCTGAAACAAGCCGTCGCCGAACTGGCTCGCCACGCGCACCTGCAACAGGCGCCAGAAATCGGGCAAACCGCGCACCGACCGCCAAATCTCGACGGGTGCGCTGGACTGCATCCGGGTGGGGATCACCGAAACCGACTTCCAGGATTGGGGTTGGCAAAGCTCGCGCGATCAGAGCGGTCCCAACCACAGTACAAATCTCCTGGGCCTACCCCCGCGATTGCCCTGGGCCACGATGCACCGGATGCGATGATGGTCTGGTGCCCCCGCAGGAGGATCCAGAGGACTACGTAGCACCCGCCGCGCAACGGGTGCGCGCGGGCACTTTGCTGCTCGCCAACACCGATCTTCTCGAGCCGACGTTTCGGCGCAGCGTGATCTACATCGTCGAGCACAACGACGGAGGCACGCTGGGTGTCGTGCTCAACCGCTCCAGCGAAACCGCGGTCTACAACGTGTTGCCGCAATGGACCAAGCTCTCGGCCAAGCCAAAGACGATGTTCATCGGCGGACCGGTGAAGCGCGACGCCGCGCTGTGCCTGGCGACGCTGCGCGTTGGCGCCGATCCCGGGGACGTGCCGGGCTTGCGGCACGTGGACGGCCGGGTGGTCATGGTTGATCTGGACGCCGACCCCGAGCTGATCGCGCCGCTGGTCGAAGGGGTGCGGATCTTCGCGGGCTACTCGGGCTGGACTATCGGTCAGCTCGAAGGCGAGATCGAACGCGACGACTGGATTGTGTTGTCCGCCTTGCCATCCGACGTACTGGTCGGACCGAGGTCCGACCTGTGGGGCCAGGTGTTGCGGCGCCAGCCGCTGCCGCTGTCGCTGCTGGCTACCCACCCCATCGACATCAGCCGCAACTAGGGCCGCTCCCCCGGTTTTCGTTCAGGGGCACGACTGCGTGCAGCCGACGCAGCTGCCGGCGCAGGCGGGCGCCGCCGCTTCCTGACGCAGCGCGAAGCGGGCGCTCTGCCACGAGCCCGCGGCCAGCGTTCCCAGCGCGCCCACCACGCACACGATGAGTACCACCAGTGCGGTGTCCGGGACGGCGGCCATGGCGACCGCGCCGCCGGCGGCCAACATCACCGCCGCCGCCAACTGGGTCGGCGCCATCGCGCGCAGCGCCAACGCAGTGGCACCGACGTTTTGGTTGTGCGCCAGCGACCAGGTGCCGAACCCCGCCGAGGCCACCGCCGCACACATGCACAGCACGCCCGCAATCAGCATGGGGTCACAATACGAGCCGGGTGACCGACCCGCGAATCCGGCTCGGCGAGGCGTCCTCAGTGCTGCAGGAACGAGAAGTTCGGCAGCGGGGGCAGGCCCGGCACCATGGCCAGCAGGCTGGGAGCGTGCTGCTGGGTCAACGTCGGCGTTTGCGCGGGCAGTCCGACGGGAGCCGCCGGCGCGGTCTGGGCGAGCGGTACCAGCGGCGCCGCGCCGGGCGCCGGAGCGACCGGAGCCACGGGAGCCGTAACCGGTGCCGGGGCGACCGGGGCCACGGGAGCCGCGGCCGGTGCCGGGGCGACCGGGGCGGCGGCGGGCGCCTGAGCCGGCAATCCCACCGGCGACGCGGCGGGTGCCTGGGCCGGGGCCGGCGCGGTCGCACCGGGTGCGCTCACCCGGAATCCGTTGACGATGGCGTCGGTGGCCGGTGCGTCGGCGACACTCACCGCGCGATCGGTGGTCACCGCCAGTGACACGAGGTAGTTGTCGTGCCCCGACGTGGCGATGACGTGGCGCCGCGACGTGTTGAGGGTGAGGTCACCGTCGCGGTACGTGCCCTCGACGATCGACGACGGGAAGCCGCCGAAGTCGGTCATCGCCGCGTTGGTCGGCTGCCACGCCGGAAGCTTCTGGCTGTCGACGTAACCGTGGGTGATGGCCTCCCTCGGATCGAAGGCGCCGACCAGTTTGTACACCACGACCTGCGCGTTCGAGGAATAGATACTGCTGCCCTGCCGGTCGGCGATCACCGCGAACGCATCGGGCACGTTGGGATCGGGCACCTGGGTCCAGCGGGCGGGCACCGGCAGGGTGATGTCGAGCGCCTTGAAGCCCTGCGGCTTCTGCGGCTCGAACTTCACGCCCTTGGACTGCAGGAATTCGCGGATCGTTCCCGACGTCGCGGGAGCCGGAGCCGGCGCCGCCGGTGTGACCGCGGCCGGGGCCGTCGTTCCGGGGGCCGTGGCGGTAGCCGGCGGGACGATCTGGTTGCCGGCGGGCGGGGCCGCGAGATATCTGCTCGGCGGCACCAGCTCGGGCCCGAGGTTCTGCGGTGCCGGCGCGGGAACCGCGGGGACGGGCGCAGGCGCTGGGGGCAACGGGTCTGCCGATGCCGTGCCGCCCGCAACAACCGCCAGGCCCATCAGGCCAGCGACCATACCGCCGAGGAGTGCCCGGTGGACGGGGACGATCTCAATCATCTGCGTCGGTCCTTCCAATGGCTGCCTACCAGAAGCCGTCGATAGGGGCTGACTGTAACTAGAGGTCAAAGGCGGTGAATAGGCTCGAAACACACCTGGGATGAACCTCTGATCGGCGCGCAACGGAACCGAGACCAACCTGTGGCCGGCGTACTCGCCGTGTCGCCCTTATACCCTGTTCAGGTGACCGACTCCCCGACCACCTCGCCGGCAAGCAACTCCGGCGCCGCCACGCCCGACTCCGACGCGCCGCCATATCGCTACACGGCGGCGCTGGCGGGTCGCATCGAGGGCGTGTGGCAGGAGAACTGGGCGAAGCTCGGCACCTTCAACGTGCCCAACCCGGTCGGTTCGCTGGCGCCGGAAGACGGATCCCCGGTGCCGGACGACAAATTGTTCGTGCAGGACATGTTCCCGTACCCGTCGGGGGAGGGCCTGCACGTCGGGCACCCCCTCGGTTACATCGCGACGGACGTGTACGCCCGCTATTTCCGGATGACCGGCCGTAACGTGTTGCATGCGTTGGGGTTCGACGCCTTCGGGCTGCCGGCAGAGCAGTACGCGGTGCAGACCGGCACCCATCCGCGCACCCGGACCGAGGCCAACGTCGTCAATTTCAAGCGCCAGCTGGGACGGCTGGGTCTCGCTCACGACAGCAGGCGCAGCTTCTCCACCACCGACGTCGAGTTCTACAAGTGGACCCAGTGGATCTTTTTGCAGATCTACAACGCCTGGTTCGACACCGCCGCCAACAAGGCCCGCCCCATCGCGGAGCTGGTCGCCGAGTTCGAGTCCGGGGCCCGCCGCCTCGAGGACGGCCGGGACTGGGCCGGGCTCTCGGCGGGGGAGCGGGCCGACGTGATCGACGGCCACCGGCTGGTCTACCGGGCCGACTCGATGGTGAACTGGTGCCCCGGTCTGGGCACCGTGCTGGCCAACGAAGAGGTCACCGCCGACGGCCGCAGCGACCGCGGCAACTTCCCGGTGTTCCGGAAACGGTTGCGGCAGTGGATGATGCGAATTACCGCCTACTCTGATCGGTTGCTCGACGACCTCGAAGTGCTGGACTGGCCGGAGCCGGTCAAGACCATGCAGCGCAACTGGATCGGCCGGTCCACCGGTGCCAAGGCGCTGTTTGCGGCGACCAAGGCCGATGGCGAGACGGTCGACATCGAGGTGTTCACCACCCGGCCCGACACGTTGTTCGGCGCTACCTACTTGGTGCTGGCCCCCGAACACGACCTGGTCGACGAGTTGGTCGCCGCCGCCTGGCCGGACGGCACCGACCCGCGCTGGACGTATGGCGCTGAGACGCCCGGTGCGGCCGTCGCCGCCTACCGGCAGGCGATCGGGTCGAAGTCAGACCTCGAACGCCAGGAGAGCAAGGCCAAGACCGGTGTCTTCCTGGGCGGTTACGCCGCCAACCCCACCAACGGCAAACCGGTGCCGATCTTCATCGCCGACTACGTGCTGGCCGGGTACGGCACCGGGGCCATCATGGCGGTCCCGGGCCACGACCAGCGCGACTGGGACTTCGCCCACGAGTTCGGCCTGCCCATCGTGGAAGTCATTGCGGGCGGCGACATTTCGGAGGCGGCCTACGCCGGTGACGGGGTGCTGGTCAACTCCGGCTACCTCGACGGTCTGGATGTGGCCGCGGCCAAGGAAAAGATCACCGCACGCCTGGAGGCCGAAGGCCGCGGCTGGGCGCGCGTCGAATTCAAGCTGCGCGACTGGCTTTTCGCGCGCCAGCGGTACTGGGGTGAACCGTTCCCCATCGTCTACGACGCCGACGGGCGTGCGCACGCACTCGACGAGGCCGCACTGCCGGTCGAACTGCCCGACGTGCCGGATTACTCACCCGTGCTGTTCGATCCCGATGACGCCGACAGCGAGCCCTCACCGCCGCTTGCCAAGGCCACCGAATGGGTGCACGTCGAGCTGGATCTGGGCGACGGCCTGAAGCCCTACACCCGGGACACCAACGTGATGCCGCAGTGGGCCGGCAGCTCCTGGTACGAACTGCGCTACACCGATCCACATAACTCGGAGCGGTTCGCCGCCTTGGAAAACGAGGCCTACTGGATGGGTCCGCGCCCGGCCGAGCACGGGCCGCAGGATCCCGGTGGCGTCGACCTGTACGTCGGCGGCGCCGAACACGCGGTGCTGCACCTGCTGTATGCGCGGTTCTGGCACAAAGTCTTGTACGACCTGGGCCACGTAAGCTCTCGCGAGCCCTATCGCCGGCTGGTCAACCAGGGTTACATCCAGGCCTTCGCCTACACCGACGCGCGAGGGTCGTACGTGCCGGCCGAAGAGGTGGTCGAGCGGGACGGCCGTTTCGTCTATCCGGGGCCCGGGGGAGAGGTCGAAGTCTTCCGAGAGTTCGGCAAAATCGGTAAGAGCCTGAAGAATTCGATCTCACCCGACGAGATCTGCGACGACTACGGCGCCGACACCCTGCGGGTCTACGAGATGTCGATGGGCCCGCTGGAGGCGTCCCGGCCCTGGGCCACCAAGGACGTCGTCGGAGCCCACCGTTTCCTGCAGCGCGTGTGGCGTCTGGTCGTCGACGAGCAGACCGGCGACACCCGCGTGGTAGACGGGCCCGCCCGGGAGTTGGCGACCGGGACGCTGCGAGTGCTGCATCGGACCATCGCCGGCGTCGCGGAAGACTATGCGGCACTGCGGAATAACACCGCTGCGGCCAAACTGATCGAATACACCAACCATCTCACCAAGGAGCACCGCGACGCGGTGCCACGCGCGGCGGTCGAGCCGCTGGTGTTGATGTTGGCGCCCTTGGCCCCGCATATGGCCGAGGAGCTGTGGCTGCGCCTGGGTCACGAGACCCCGCTGGCGCACGGTCCGTTCCCGATCGCCGATCCCGCTTTTCTGGTCGACGACACCGTGGAGTACCCGGTCCAGGTCAACGGCAAGGTCCGCGGCCGAGTCGTGGTGGCCGCCGATGCCGATCAGGACACGCTGAAGGCCGCCGCGCTCGCCGATGAAAAGGTCCAGGCGTTCCTGGCGGGCGCCACCCCGCGCAAGGTGATCGTGGTCGCCGGCCGGCTGGTCAACCTGGTCGTCTAGCGCCGACTAGCGCCCGGTGGGTCGCAGCATCAGTTCGTGGACGTGGCCGTCGGGCGGGGTGTTCACCGCATGGACGACCGCGGCCGCGACCGTTTCGGGTTTCAAGAAGTTGGCCGGGTCGTAGCTGCCGCCCTCGAACTCGACGAGTTCGCGCTGCATATCGCTGTCGGTCCGGCCCGGATAGATCGTCGTCACCCGCAACTCCGGTTCGTCGCTGCGCAGCGAATCCGCGAAGGCGCGCAGCGCGAACTTGCTGGCCGAATAGGAAGCCATGCCCCGCGAGGCGGTGCGCCCGGCGCCGGAGTTGATGAACACCACCTGGCCGCGCGCCCGTCGCAGCGCCGGCAGCAGCGCGAGCGTAAGTTCTACCGGCCCAAAGACGTTCACGGCGAAGGTGGCACGCCACTCGTCGATATGCGAGTCCGAAACGCTGCCGGGTATGGCCAATCCGGCGTTGTGCACCAGCACGTCGAGTTCGTCCACGATTTCGCAGGCGGCTTCGATGTCGCCGGAGTCGGTGAGGTCCAGCGGAAAGGTGGTGGCGCCGAGCCGCTCGGCGACCCCGTCGAGCCGATCGGAGGGTCGCCCGGCCAGCAGCAGGGTGTGGGTGGGGGTCGGCGCCGCGGCGATGGCCGAACCGATACCGCCGCCGGCGCCGGTGATGAGTGCATTGGGCATGCCCGGCAGTTTACCGACAGCCGCGATCGCAGGCGGAAACCATTGAGAGGACGGGCTTTTCAGGCTTCCTTGCGCGCGGGCGGCACGCCGGCGGGCCCGGACGTCGGATCGCCGGAGGCCAGCCGTTCCAGCGGCGCCAGCGCCTGCGTCAGGGTGTTGAGGTCGGAGGTCGGGAGCTGGCTCAGCATCGCGGCCAGGCTGGCGCGCCGATTGGCCAGCGACTCACCGTGAACGGCACGCCCCCGTGGCGTGATGTCCACGAGCACCGCTCGCAGGTCGGACGGGTCGCGGGAACGCTTGACCAGCCCGATCTTTTCCAGGCGCCGGATCGCCACGGTCGTGGTGGGGGTTCGCACCCGTTCGTGTGCGGCGAGATCGGTCATTCGAATCGGGCCCTGGTCGAGCAGGGTCACCAGGATCGACAATTGCGCCAGGGTCAGCTCCCCGGCGGCCGCGCCGCTGGGGTCGCCGCGGCGGAGAATCGCAAATAATTTGGACAGCGCCCGGTGCAAACCTTCGGCGAGCTCGGCTACCTCGGCCGGGTTCGTTTCGCTGTCTGCCATAAATCGGGAGTCTATCCCGATATGAGGTGCTTACGAGGGAGCTATTGCCCACCAGTTAGTGGGATCAAAGCACTTGGGACAAAAACCGCTGCAGCCGTTGGGTCTCGGCCGCTTCGAATATCTGCTCGGGCGGTCCAGATTCCACAACCTTGCCGTGATCCATAAACACCACGGCGTCGGACGCCGACCGCGCGAAACCCATTTCGTGGGTTACCACAACCATTGTCATGCCATCGGCGCCGAGGTCGGCAATGAGTTGCAGTATTCCTTTGACCATTTCCGGATCCAGCGCCGAGGTCGCCTCGTCGAAAAACATCACCTGGGGAGCCATCGCCAACGCGCGCGCGATCGCCACCCGCTGTTGTTGGCCGCCGGACAGCATGCTGGGGCGTGCAGCGGCCTTGTGCTTCAGGCCAACTCGGTCCAGTTGTGCCATCGCCAGGTCGCGCGCCTCGTCGGCGGGCAGGCGGCGCAACTTCCGGGGCGCCATCGCCACGTTGTCCAGCACGCTGCGGTGCGGGAACAGGTTGAAATGCTGGAACACCATGCCGATCCGCTGGCGGAGCTCGTTGGGATCGTCGCGCAGCACCGACCTGCCGTCCAGCAGAATGTCGCCGCTGTCAGGCTCATACAGGCGGTTGAGCGTGCGCAGCAGTGTCGACTTGCCCGAGCCGGATGGCCCGATGATCGCCACGGTGCTGCCGGCGGGTGCCTCGATGTCGACGCCGCGCAGCACCTTGCTCCCGCCCAGAGTTTGGTGAACGTCTTTGGCCGCCAGCGACACTGACGCACGCCCGTGGATGCCGGAGGTCACGTGATCTCCTGGCCGAACGTCGTCACGAGCATGTCGGCATCGTCTGCTGGCGCGGCGGCCCGTCGTCCGCGGCGAAGCCGGTTGTCGATGTAGTTGACCAAATGCGTTAGCGGAATGGTCAATAGCAGGTAGAAGAGGCCGGCGGCCACCAGCGGTGACAGGCTGCCGGTTTGGGCGTTGAGATCCCGTCCCACCTGGAACAGCTCTCGCTGATCGGCGATCAGTCCGAGGAAGTACACCAGCGCGGAGGCCTTCAGCAACCCGATGGCCTGATTGACCAGGGCGGGCAGGACGCGCCGGATTCCCTGCGGTACCACCACCAGCCGCATCGCGGTGACGTAGCTGAAGCCAAGGGCCCGGGACGCTTCCAGTTGTCCCGGGTCGACGCTTTGGATCCCGGAGCGCAGGATCTCGCCGATGTAGGCGGCGGCCATCAGTCCCAGTGCGGCGATGCCGAGCGGGTACGGGTTTTTGTTGGTCAGGCCGCTGACCAATGGGCCGATGCCCATCCCGATGAGCAGGATGATCACCACTTCGGGCAGGCCGCGGAAGATGTCGGTGTACACCCGCGCCGGCCAGCGCAGCCAGCGCCGGTGCGAGATTCCGGCCATCGCGAGCACCATGCCGAACACCAGACCGATCGCGAGGGCGCTGTTGGTCAGGATCAGGGTGTTGGGCAACCCGGTGGTGAACAACATCGGGATCGCTTGCCGGTACATGTCCCAGTCGAAGAACGAATCACCCAGCTGGGCCAGTGGTGATTTCGGGGCGGGCGGCCCCGCCGATGAGCGGTGTCGTTTGGCGATCGCGGCGAAGTCCGGCAACTGGGGGAGGGGCGCGGCTTTGGAGCCGGGTTTCCAGCCGGGCGGCAGCGACCGCGGCACCCACTGGCTGTACAGGTGCGCCCAGGTGCCGTCGGCGATGACGGCGTCCAGCCCGGAATTGAGCGCGTCGATCAACGGCTTGTTGCCCTGAGCGACCGCGTAAGCCACGAAATTGCCTGGGCTGTAGGTGTTTGCGGTGACCACCGCCGGATCGCCCGGGCGAATGACGGTCGCCGCGAGGGTTCCCGGCGCCACCCACGCATCGATCTGGCGGCTCTTGAGGCTGGCGTACAAGGTGGCGAAGCCGGGATACTTCACCGGTTGCAGGTGCAGGACGTCGACGACGTACGACTCCTCAACGGTGCCCTGCACGACGCCGATGCGTTGGCCGGCCGCGAGGTCGCTGAATTTATGGATGGCGGACCCGGGCGGCACCACCAGCGAATAGAAGCCGAAGTCGTAGCCGTTGGTGAACGAAACCGTGCGCCGCCGGGCGTCGGTGGCTTTCACCGCTGCCGAACCGACGTCGAAGCGCCGCGACGCCACCTGGGCCAGCAGCGCGGAGAAGTCGGTGCTGACGAAGCGGACCTGCAGACCCAGCTTGTCGGCGATGGCGCGCAGCAGTTGGTTGTCGAAGCCGCTGAACTCGCCGGTGGGGTTGATGCAGATGTTGGGTGGGGCGTCCGACAGCGTGCCGACCGTCAGTACTCCCGGCACCCCGAGGCCCAAGGCGCCGGCGTCGACCGCGCCGAGTGGCTCGACCGACGCCGTCGTGTCGCGGTCGTCCTCACCGGTGGTCGGGTTGTCGGTCACGTCCTTGGGCAGGGCCCGGGCGCTCTCCACCCCGGCCGGCGCGCATTGATTCCAGTCCGCGGCAGCGGGCGTCATCGGTCCGGCCAGCGCGAGCCCGCAAACCATGAGAATTGTCGCGGCCAGGGCGAAGGCCCTTCCGCGGCGCTTGGTGTGCCGGACCACGCGCAAACTCATCAGTGTCACCGTAACGATTGAACGGCGACGCGGCCCGGTCAGCGTCGGTTCTACAGCGCCAGCGACGCTTCGCCGCAGATCGTGTCGGCGTCGGCGATTACCTGCAGTGGCCCGGCGACGACCCGGCTGACATCGTCGGGTGGTGTGAAGACCCGCCGCCGGTACAGTTCGGCGAGCATGGTCTGGGCCATCAGGTAGGAACGGTCGACGCACGCCGCCCGCGCGGCTTCGGGGTCACGTCGGTGTATTGCCGAGGTCTCATCCTCGTAGAACGGCAGCATCTCGTCGCGCCCGCCCTGATAGGTGGTCCAAAAGAGGCGGGGGATGAGGTTCTGTGAGGCGCGGATGGTGGCGTGCAGACGCGGTCCGGCGTACTCGTCGTTGACGGTGCGCCGATACTCGGCCGCGATGTCGGTGAAGGCGCGCGAATCCTTGGCGGTGCGCAGCGAGCGCATGAGCGAATCCAGCTGTCCGATGATCCGCGGCGTGGGATTGGTGGCCGCGCGTGCGGAGGCAATCCCATTGAGCAGCCCGTCGAGCTCGTGATGCTCGAGGACGGTGGCTTCATCGAACCTCTCGACGAAGGCGCCTCGGTGGTAACGCGTGGACACAATGCCGTCGTGTTCGAGTTGGACCAACGCCTCTTGAATGGGCACCCGGCTCACGCCGAGGCCCAGTGCAATTTCGTTGCGGTCGACGCGGTCCCCGCTGCGCAGCTTTCCGGTCAACAACAGGTGGAGAATGTGCGAAACAACCAGGTCCTTTTCTTTGACCCCGTATTTCTTCGGCATCGTTTTGTTGCGTCTCTTTCCCACCGGGTTTGACCATCTGGCGGTGAGAGTTTCTCATGAATTGCCGCGCGTGTTTCGGTGTTTGGCCAATGAACCTGGGGCGAACGCGGCGCGGCCGGTTTAACGACTATTGCGCCACTTGCATAGCGCTTCGGCGGCGGTCAGGTCGTAGTCCGGGCCGTTGACGCCCACGGTCAGCAGCGTGACCCCCAGCGCGGTGAGGCCTTCGGCGTTGGCGATCAACCCGTCGAGGCCCTCGCCGCGACGAACTCCGCTGTTGTCCTCGACGCCGGCCGACCTCTCGATGGTGGACGGGTCGCGCCCGACGGCCGCGCAATGCTCTTCCAGCACGGCGGCCGCCGCCGGGTAGGTGTCGACGGTGGTGAAGCCGTGCCAGATGTCGCCGTACTCCGCGACCATCCGCAGGGTCTTCCGCGGGCCCTTACCGCCGATGAGGATCGGGATGTCGCGGGTGGGAGCCGGGTTCAGTTTGGTCAGCCGACTTCGGATCCGGGGCAGTGCGGTCGCCAGGTCGTCCAGGCGGCTGCCCGCGGTGCCGAATTCGTAGCCGTACTCGTCGTAGTCCCTTTGTTTCCAACCCGAACCGATACCCAGGATGAGCCGGCCGTCGGAAATGTGGTCGACGGTGCGGGCCATATCGGCCAGCAGCTCCGGATTCCGATAGGAGTTGCAGGTCACCAGCGCGCCGATCTGAATGCGCGAGGTCTGCTCGGCCCAGGCGCCGAGCATCGTCCAGCATTCGAAGTGTGCGCCGTCGGGGTCGCCGTAGAGCGGAAAGAAGTGGTCCCAGTTGAAGGCGATGTCGACGCCGATGTCCTCGCAGCGGCGCACCGCGTCGCGGATCTGGCCGTACTGGGGAGCGTGTTGCGGCTGTAGCTGGACACCGATGCGGATTCCGAACTCAGAGGTCATGGGACCACCGTAGGCTCAGCGCGCGTCGAGCACCCCACGCAGGATGTCGATCAGCGCGCGCGGCTGGTCACTCTGCACGGAGTGGCCCGAATTCTCCACGACGTGCGTCGAGCGGAAATGCCTTGCGCGACGGGCAAGTTCGGCCGCGTCCTCGTCGCTGACGAATCCCGATGAGCCACCGCGCACCAACGTCACGGGCGCGGACAAGGCGTCGACATCGTCCCACAGCCCGGCGAAATCGGGGAAGGTGCGGATGGCGTCGTAGCGCCACGTCCAGTTGCCGTTGTCCAGCTTGCGCGAGTTGTGAAAGACGCCGCGGCGCAGCGCCTTCACCTCGCGGTGCGGCGCGGCGGCGACCGTCAAGTCGAGCATGGCCTGGAAGCTGGGGAACTCGCGTTCTCCGTGCATCAGCGCCACGGTGCCCTGCTGCTCCTTGGTCATCTCGGAATGCCGTTGCAGCGCCGACGGAGTGACGTCGATCAGCACAAGCTCATCGACCAGCTCGGGCGCCACCGCGCCCACCCGGATCGCCGTCAGCCCGCCCAGCGACATGCCGACGACGAGGTCGGCGGAGGCCGCATGCTCGCGCAGGATCGGCAGCAGGGCGTCGGCGTTGCGCTGCGGGGAGTAGTCGCCGTCCTCGCGCCAGGCGGAGTGGCCGTGGCCGGGCAGGTCGACCGCCAGGGCGGGCTCGCCGAGGCCGACGATGATGGTGTCCCAGGTGTGCGCGTTCTGCCCACCGCCGTGCAGAAACACGATCCGCGGGGCGGTGCTGCCCCAGCGCAGTGCGCTGATCCTGGCTTCGCCCGTGCCGGACTCGACCCGCTCGCCGTCGGGCAGCGGGCCGGAGACCCCGGCCTGCTC
Organism: Mycobacterium sp. 1245801.1; assembly: GCF_001673055.1. Lineage (NCBI taxonomy): Bacteria > Bacillati > Actinomycetota > Actinomycetes > Mycobacteriales > Mycobacteriaceae > Mycobacterium > Mycobacterium sp. 1245801.1. Next base: position 7,536 of record NZ_LZKY01000204.1, on the reverse strand, counting down.
GGCGTTTTCGGACAGCAGCGAGAATTCGGAAAGCCCGGCCAGTTCGTCTTCGGAGATCTCGGTCACGATCTTTGACCCTAGACCCGGCGTCTAGGGGCGGGCCGCCACCACCGGGCTAGAGGACGTAACGGCGGCGAATGCCGTGGAAGCGTTCCCACATCGCGGCGGCGCGCTGCGATGCGCCCACCATGGCGGTGTCCACGGGCAGGGCGCCGAGCAGGTCGGCGTGCTTGACCACCCGGGTGTCCAGCACGGCGGGCTCGCCCTCGAGCATGTGCCGGTAGGTCAGGTTGCCGCGCTCGAAGCCCTGGGTGTCCAGCCAGTTGTGCACGCCGGGATCACGGTGAGCCATAACCAGCCGGATCCGGCCGTCGTGGTCGATCTTGGTGCGGCTCGGCGTATAGCTCACCGGCCGGTATAGGTAATCCATGCTGTTGAAGAAGACGCCCATGTTGGTGAACATCCACAGCCCGTCGTGCGCAGCGAATTCGACGATCAGCGCCTCGTCGGGCGCCAGCTCCCAATACATGTTGGCGGCGGCGCGCCCGCGCTTGCTGTCGGCGTCGGTCGCTCCGACACGCGGGAAGGCGTTCGGGTGCTCGGCATCGACACCCCCGTATTTGAACGGGAACTCGGGCCAATCGGACATCAGGCCGGTGACGAAATCACCGGCCCAGCTCATCGCCTCGACCATGTCGGCGGGCGTGGGCAACGGCTTAGGGGAGTCCATGTCGACGCGTTCGATGCGAAGCTGCGCCGGCGACTCATCCCAGCGGTCAAAACCCTGCCGGATGAATAACTTTCGTGACTCCGGCGTGGTCGGCAGCCAGTTCGGCCCGCGCTCCGGGCCGCCGATGTACAGCTCGAATCGCCCGTCGGCGCCGACGTCGAGTTGATGGCCGAGCAGGTTGGCCTGTGGGGTGTCGCCGAACGGTTCGTGCAAGACGCCCGGGCCGGGTGTGCGCCGCCCTTGGACGGTGACGTTGAAAAACCGCGAGGTGCCGCGGGTGCCGGTCAGCCGATAGGTCGACTGCCCGTCGATCCAGGCTTGTTGATAGGTGAAGTCGGCGCAGTCGCCGCCGAGCTTGCGGGTCGGGCCGCAGAAGGTGTGCAGCACCGGGTAACCGGTGTCGCGGGTTTCGAGGGCCAGATCGAAGGCCTGGCCGAGGTTCTGCGTGAGGAACCGGTAGGCGTCAACGCGCTGCAGCGCGGCGGCGGGGTTGGCGTCTTTGAAGACCTGTTCGCCCGCGCGTTGCAGCCGGGCGCAGAAATCGGTCCACGCCGATTGCAGCGCCGCGTCGTCGGAGCCTTCGCCGAAACCCATTGTCACGCACCCAATCTCTGCAGCATCGCCCCGATGACGTCGCACGCTCGTCGCGCGGACTGCAGGCGGCCCTGCGCTTCGATGCGGGGACCGATCAGTTCCAGGTCGAATCCATGTGCATAGCCGCCGGCCAGCGCCTGGGCGACGAACGCTTCGATTGGAATCGCGCCGTCGCCCGGCACCGCGCGACCCGGCAGCGCGCGGTCGCCCAGCACGTAGTCGCTGAGCTGGATGAGCTCGGTTCGTGGCAATGCCCGCTGCACCATTGCCTCGAAATCGCCCTCCGCCCAGCAGTGGAACAGCTCGATGCAGACGCCGAGCCCGCTCATCTCGGCCAGGGCGACGGTATCGCGCAGGGTGTGGGCGAGATGAATGTCGGCGTAGAGGCTCGACGCGTTCTCGATCGCCAGCGCCACGCCCGCCTGCTTCGCGTGCTCCACGCAGGGTGCGATCATGGCGCAGAAGCGATCGGCGGCGTGCTGCCAGGCCAGTGCGCCCCGACCCCCGGTCAACATGTAGATCACGCGCGCCCCTACCGCGGCCGCGGCGTCGATCACCGTCAGCAGCGCGTCGCGCGCCACCTCTGCGCGGGTGTCCAGCCGGCCATCACCGAAGATGTGGCAGACCGCCTCAACCGTATAGTCGTTGCGCTGCAGAAGCTTTGGAAGTTGCGGATCAAGGACCTGGCTGTCCAGGATGCTCAGCCGCGACACTCCCAGCGCCGCCCAGTGGGCCTCCAGCGTGGTCAGCGGCTCGCCGTAGAAGGTGACGCTGTGCACCGACAGCCGTTTGTGCGTCGCCGCCATGTCAGCCGCGGTTCTCGATCTGGACGCCGAATCGCTCACGGAAGGGCCGGAATTCGGCGTGCAGCGCATCGAGGTCTTCGCCGATGTCGGTCAGCAGTTGCGTGGAGTAGCGGAATTTGCCGTATCGGTCGCCGCGGTTGTGGGCCAGGTAGTCGCGCATGGCGGATTCGGCTTCGGGTGTGACCCGACGTCCGGCGAATGCGTAGTAGCGCTGCACCGTCGCAATCTGATCGGCAATGAAATCGGTGTACCGGATGTGCAGGATGCGCGGGTCGTCGACCCAGGGGTTGCTCATCGTGTTGGCGACGCTGGCGCGGGTCAGCTCCAGGTGCATCTTGGCCAAGGCGTGCAGGTCGACGGGACCGACCATGCCCTCGGCGATGTCGGCCATCATCATGGTGCGCGATGCGGCGACCTGAACCGGGTCGCGGTGCAGCCAGACCAGGGTGGCGTCGGGGTAGGTGTCGAACATCTCCTTGAGGCGGAATCCGTGGAAACCCTTCAGCACCCAGTACTTTCGCGGGCGGGCGTACTGCAGTTGTTGCAGCATGGCCTTGTGTAACCGGTATTGTGCGGCCGGGTCGGTGGCCAGTCCGCCGACCAGCGACTGCATGGGCACCCGCCACCACGCGGTGGGGGTCATCACCCGAAAGTCGAACGCCCAGGTTCGTTCGTCTTCGGGCAGCCCGTCGCCCAGCATGTCGTTGTAAGGGTGACTGTGCAGCCATTTCGGCATCTTGGCGTTGATCTCACGCCAGTCGGCGTCGGCCCGCGCCCGGCGGTCGTCATCGGGCGCGGCCAGGCCCGGCGGCGGTGACGGGTACATCACCTCCCAGAAGCGCAGTGCGCGGGCGTTCGGGTCAACCGACATCAGGGCGTGCATAAGCGTTGTCCCCGAGCGTGGTTCGCCGGTGACGAACATCGGCGACTCGATCACTTCGGCGCCGATCGGGTAGCGGTTGCGGTCCTCGATGAGCTCCAGGCGCGACGTCAGCAGCCAGCGACACACCTGCGCGGCCTCGAAACGGCCGTCGGCATCCATGCCCAGGCCGTTGAGGTGGTCGACGGCCACGGCGAAGCGTTCCGGCAGGGTGGGGTCGCCGTAGTCGCGCAACCCGGTTTCGGCCTCGGCGGCGGCGAGCATCTCTGCGGCGTCCAGACGTGCAGTCACGACGGGCCTCCGCAGAGGCGCACCAGCTCATCCTCGGCCGCAAGGACATTCGCGGCCGAAGCCTGTGCGTATTTCAACCCGGCCATGGCGCCGTAGTCGAGTATTTTCGGCACGCGCAGGCCCGCGTCCACGTAGGTCTTGACGATCTTGGCGACCTCTTTCGGTGTGCCATGCGGCACGACGGCCAGCACCATCTCGGGCCGCGCGTTGTCCAGAAATTCCAGGATTCGCTCCCGGGTGAGTACGGCCGGGTCGATGTCTTGGAATCCCCGCCAGCCCTCGCCCATGGGGTGTTCGAAGCCGAAGTCGTGCAACGTTTTTGCCGAGACCTGTAGCAGGAAGGCCTTGACCAGGGGAGCCTGCAGGATCTCGGCGAGGGCCTCGTCGTCCGCACCGATCAGGCAGACCTGGATGAAGCAGGGCGTGATCGCCAGGGGGTCGCGGCCGGCGCGTTCGGCGGAGCTTCGCACCGCGGCGAGCATCTGGGCGTAGTGGTCGGGAGTCCAGGCACCCGCCGGCCACCAGCCATCGGCGTACCGGCCCGCGATGTCGAGCATCCGCGGGCCGCTGGCGCCGATCCAGATCGGCGGTACCCGGCCCCCATAGGGTTCGGTGTCCAATCGGGCGTGGTGGAGCTGGTAGAACTGGCCGTCGAAGTCGACCGGCCCGTCACTGCGCCACAGCAGCTGGATCACCGCCAGCGCTTCCTCGAACCGGCTGACCGAACGCGAGAAGTCGAAGCCGTAGGGCAGCGTGTTCTCGCTCTCGCCGCTGCCCAACCCGAGGATGAAGCGCCCCTTGGCCAGGTGATCGATGGTCAGCGCGGTTTGGGCGAGCAGCGCGGGATGGCGGCGCACGGTATCGACGACCGCGCTGACCAGGGGGACCCGTTCGGTCAGCACGGCCGCCGCGGCCGCCACCGCGAGTCCGTCCAGGTGGCGGTGCGGTGACGGGGAAGCCGTGGCCAGGTCGGTGAACTCGGGCGTCCAGATCGAGTCGGGCCAGAAGCTGACCATGTGATCGGGCAGCCAGATGGAGTGATACCGGCCGCTGTCGAGTTCCGCGAGCCGGGACAGGTCGAGGGGAAGCGTCGTGCGGAGGAAAGCCGCGGGCTGAACGGTCATCGAGACATGATGCTAAGCACCTGCACAGCATCGTGTCGATGATTTGGTCCCAACGGCCGCGAGCGTAACGCTGTGGCGGATTCTCGAGATGAAAATCGCCGTGGCGTTACGCTCGCGACACGGTGGTGCGTGGAGGGGCTCAGCCCTCGATGATGAATTCTTCGAGCTGGGCGCGCGCGATGTCGTCGGGCAGCTGCTGCGGCGGGCTCTTCATCAGGTACGCCGACGCCGGGATCACCGGGCCGCCGATGCCGCGGTCCTTGGCGATCTTGGCGGCACGCACCGCATCGATGATGACGCCCGCGGAGTTCGGCGAGTCCCACACCTCGAGCTTGTACTCGAGGTTCAGCGGCACGTCGCCGAAGGCGCGGCCCTCCAGCCGCACGTAGGCCCACTTGCGGTCGTCGAGCCAGCCGACGTGATCGGAGGGGCCGATGTGCACGTCCTTGGTCTTGAACTCGCGCTGCAGGTTGGAGGTCACGGCCTGCGTCTTGGAGATCTTCTTGGACTCCAGCCGCTCGCGTTCGAGCATGTTGAGGAAGTCCATGTTGCCGCCGACGTTGAGCTGCATGGTGCGGTCCAGCTGCACGCCGCGGTCTTCGAACAGCTTGGCCATCACGCGGTGGGTGATGGTCGCGCCGACCTGGCTCTTGATGTCGTCACCGACGATGGGCACGCCGGCGTCGGCGAACTTCTTGGCCCACACCGGGTCCGAGGCGATGAACACCGGCAGGGCGTTGACGAACGCCACGCCCGCGTCGATGGCGCACTGGGCGTAGAACTTGTCGGCCTCTTCGGAGCCGACCGGCAGGTAGGAGACCAAAACGTCGACGTTGGCCTCGCGCAGCGCCTGGACCACATCGACTGCCTCGACGTCGGAGACCTCGATGGTGTCGGCGTAGTACTTGCCGATGCCGTCCAGCGTCGGGCCGCGCTGCACCGTCACGTTGAGGGGCGGCACGTCGGCGATCTTGATGGTGTTGTTCTCCGACGCGAAGATCGCCTCGGACAGGTCGAAGCCGACCTTCTTGGCGTCCACGTCGAACGCGGCGACGAACTTCACGTCGCGGACGTGGTACTGGCCGAACTTCACGTGCATCAAGCCGGGCACGGTGCTGTTCGGGTCGGCGTCGTAGTAGTACTGCACGCCCTGAACCAGCGAAGACGCGCAGTTACCGACGCCGACAATGGCGACTCGTACCTCCGACTGCGCTTCTGCCGCCTTCGGCGGTTGGTTCTCACTCATAAGGGCGTTCTCCTAACCTCTGACCTCTGACTGGGATGCTGGGTTCGTGCAGGGGGTTACGTTTGCTCGGAGAGGCCGGGCATCGCCCGCTCCGCAGCGATGAGCTCGTTGAGCCATTTGACTTCGCGCTCACTGGACTCGAGCCCCAATTGATGAAGCTGACGGGTGTAGCGGTCGAACGAGCTACTGGCCCGCGCAACTGCTTCGCGCAGACCTTCCCGCCGTTCCTCGACCTGACGGCGGCGGCCTTCCAGAATGCGCATGCGCGCCTCTGCCGGAGTCCGGTTGAAGAACGCCAGGTGTACCCCGAAGCCGTCGTCGGTGTAGTTGTGGGGACCGGTGTCGGCCACCAGCTCACCGAAGCGCCGGCGGCCTTCGTCGGTCAGCTGGTAGACGCGCCGGGCCCGCCGGACCGGCGTCCCGGCCGGGGCGGCGTCCTCGGCGATCAACCCGTCGGCCTGCATGCGGCGCAGGGCCGGGTAGAGCGAACCGTAGGAAAACGCCCGGAACGCGCCGAGTAGACCGGTCAGCCGTTTGCGCAACTCGTAGCCGTGCATGGGCGATTCGATCAGGAGACCGAGGATGGCAAGCTCCAGCAATCGAATCACCTCCCTGAGAGTTTTGCGTGGCTGGTTACGACGGTCCGACGCCTCGCGCAATCGTATCGTCTCGATATATTAGCCACAACACCACCGGCTGTTGGTTTGCAGTTCGTCACAGTGCAGGGGTGTGAAATGTGCGCCGGGGGGACCGGTCTTTACGTCGGCAGGCTCATCTGCTTGACGGTGCCGTCGCCGGTGAAGGAGATGTAGCCGCCGCCGTAATCGCTGGAGACATACAGCGACAGCGTGAGGGCCCCCGGCGTGGTCGGGTCGGTTGCCGGCTCGACGATCAAGTACGTGGTCTTCACGTCGGAGGGCTTCATGCGCAGCGTCTGCGGGGCGCCGCGCATGATGCCGACGGTCTTCGTGACGTCGAACTTGCTCAGGTCGACCGGGACTGGGCCGTCCGAAGAACTCTTGGCCGAGCTGGTCGGATCGCCCCAGCCGCCGCGGTAGGTATAGGCCAGCACCCGGCGGTCGTCCGAAGGGTCCGGCCGGTCCAGCGACGCGTAGGTCGGGTAGATCACCAACCGGTAGCCCATGGTCTCGCCGAATCGTTTGCGCATCTGTTCGAGCAGTCCGGTGAGCCCGCCGACCGAGTGCAGCTGGGTGGGCGGCGTCAACACCACGGCGCTGACTCCGTCGGGCTTGGCTCCCGGGTCGGCGGTGAAGTCCAGCGGCGAGCGGGTGTTGCCGTACAGGCCCCACCCGATCCCCATGCCCAACAGCACGGACACGACGAATGCGGCGGCCAGCACTCCCCACCCGCCGACTTGGGGCACCTTGTGGCGCGAGTCAAGCGCCGGCAACTGCCGCCCGGAGTTGGTTTGCAGGTCGCTCACCAGGGCACGCAAGTCGCCCAACGTCACCGCCTTGGTGGCCGCGCTGACCCTCTCCCGGTGCTCCTCGGCGGAGAGCTCACCGTCGGCCAGCGCGTCATCGAGGACCGTGCAGGTGTCTTGGCGATCGGTGTCCTTGGCGCGGGTAGTCGTGGTCACCCCGCCGGCCAGCGGTGCCCCGAGCCATTTCGCCACGGGGATGATCGTAGAAGTCCGGTGTCGGTTTGGCGCAGAAATCACCGTCGAGTGCCCGGGCCCGACCGCCACGGTTTCGGTTGCGTATCACTGCTCGGGATGGCGACGTACTCTGGTGGGCGTGCGACTGCAGCGACAAGTGGTGGATTACGCGCTCCGGCGGCGCTCACTGCTGGCCCAGGTGTACTCGGGCCGGACGGGTGTCTCCGAGGTCTGCGACGCGAACCCG